>CAZZBO010000006.1:0-37702 GCA_964652345.1 uncultured Candidatus Saccharibacteria bacterium
TGGGTTCATTTTTCTGACCATAGAGTTTTGCGTACATCAACAAAACGAAGGATCTTGAGAAAATTATATGAAAAACCAAAATCAATGACTTACCAATCATATGTGGGGCTTTTAAAACACGGAAATAGCTTTAAAATAAAACAAAAAATCCAAATTAAATAATTTTATAAATTACAATTTTAGACTTTGGATTTGATTTGTCGTTGGAAATTTGGATTTAGAATTAAATTTCTAAACAATCTTTTTTTCGGGGGATAGATTTGTTTCTTAACTTGTTTAGCAGATTTCACCATCCGCCACCGCCACCGCCACCTCCACCTCCTCCGACACCCCCACTCCCTCCGACACCGGAAGAAGTACCGACGCTGGATCCGATAGAAGAGGAAAGATTGTTCATAGCTGAAGAAAGAGTATCAGCGTTAAAGGTGGCAAAACTACCTGCATACCAGTATGGGTGATAAGATTCAAAATATTTTGCTCCATAGATTTTTTTGCATGTTTCAATCCATTTTTTAGTCAATCCGAATAGAATCGCATAGGGTAAAAACTGTTCAAAGATATTTTCTTTTTCATTAAATCTCTGACGATATTTTTCAGCAGTATTGATGTAAAGTTTAAATCCTTGAATTTGTCTTTGAAGTTCGGATCCTTTTACGGTTCGCTTTGGCATAAGTAGCGCAAACATAAAAATAATCAGTCCTGATAAAAAGATTGAAATACTAAGACCTAAATTGATCAAGGCAAATCCGATAGTAAGTCCTGATCCGGCGATTAGTATTCCAAGACCTATCATAACTCCCCAAATCCAAATACTATTTGAGGGAATCAAATTTTTCATATCCATTTCCTCTCTTACAATCTGTCGCAATTCAGAAATTTCACTTGCTGTGCTTGTGTCTTTGGCAAGTTCACTCATCTTTGACTCTTCCGAGCCAGAGAATATCAAATTTATTAGCTTCTCTTCTCCTAAAGAGAGTTTATTGTCTTCTTTGAAGAGATTTTTGAAAGTATAATCTGTTTTTTTAAATAATCCCTTGGTTTTAGTTTCATTGATCGTAAGATATTTTTTTACTGCCAGATTAACTATTGTGGCTGTAATGGCATTGTTTGAAACTGCGCCATATTCTGTGATTGCTTCCATTTCAAGAGGCGAGAGGTTCCCAGGAATCGAAAATTCAGGGACAATCGTTTTGTTTCCGTGAGGATCTTTACCGAATTTATTCCAGATGTATAGACACACAATAAATGTCAAAATTGGAATAATTTGCCAGAGCCAGTGACTGTTCTTATCCCACCAAGACGGTTGCCAGTATGTAAAATGTTCTTTTGGAATTTTAGTAGAAATAGTTATACCAGTATTTTTTGGTAAAGTCTTTGTATTTGTAATTTTCACAGTAGACTGGTCTATCCAACTGTAATCAGCGTAATCGGTATTTTTAGAAGCTATAGCACCGCTATAAAGCCAAGTTTGTGTTTGATCTTTATTAAGACCACTTGGAAAATGTATTAAGCCGGTGAATTGATCGATTTCTAAATCCCAGTAATTTCCAAGGATATTCCAATAGAATTCATCAAACCCTTCTTGATCTAAGATAACATTATCAACCCTATAAACGATTTTAAAATAATTTATTCCTGTGGCTAGCTTATTAGGATCCCCGATTTTGTAAGTAATCGTATTGTTGTAGCGGTCAAGTGAGGTGCTGTATTTAAGGGGTCGATCTGTAAAATCAGTAATAGAAGTGATTTTTGTGGGATGCTGAATAGTTTTGCCATTTTCAAGTGTGGTTTTAGTAGGAATAATTCTAAAAATTCCATGGCAATTTACACAATTTCCCGCATCGGCAGTGATTTTTTCTATAACCGTAGCAGATGAATCTTGATTTAAAACAATATCTGCATCGTACTGTTTGATATACCAATTTGTTACATTGATCCTTTGTTGGCTAAATGCAAATTTTGTCGAAAATAAAAAAATTATACAAAAAAACAAAAGATAAAAAATTTTATTTCTACTCACAACTTTAGTATATGTCAATTAATCACTAGCGCAATAGTAAAACAATATGCAATAGAATATTATTTGAAGATTATATGAAACACAAAAAACAGGCGAATAAGTCTAGTATTCGATAATCTTGAAAGAAGAAACAGCCGTATTGACAGAGATTTTTATCTTTTTTTCTGCTTGGTCGTAAGTAGAATTGTGATACAGATTATTTTCTATCTTATTGTAATTCGGTATTTCGTAGCTTGTGAGTCCAAAGTTTGTTTTTAATTCTACACCTATGTTTTTTGGTATAAAAATTTCTAAATTTGAAGCGCCGGACGAAAGTTTAATCTCGGCATTGTTTAAGATACTATCACCAAGTCGTGTTTTAAAATTAGTTGCCCCTGAATTTACTTCCAGTTTTTCTATAATCATCTTTTCTAAGTTTAAGTTCATATCGCTAGCCCCTGTTTCTATGAGCATGGATATGGGGAGTTGGTTGTTTAGACGAAGATTAAGTTCTCGCTTTGAAATAGCCCGCCATGCCATACGATGAGATTGATCTGTATTGACTACAACTTTAGCGATGTCGTCTTTTTTTGAAGTAGTAGCATCAATGCCACTAAAGCCAGCAGAAGCATGACCAGTGATTAAAAATCCGGCAGTTGAATCAATATGGATTTTTGCGGCTCCAGTTTTTAGTTCAAACTCTATTTTTTGACTGTTTGAAGGTAAATCTGCGGAAAAGTCTTTTTCTTCAGTAGAGATTTCGCCTTTGTTCCATGGAAGATATGGTTTGTTTGAAATTGCGTCAAAGATAGTGGTCATTACAACAGCAACAAAGATTATGATTATAAACCAACCCCAACGAATTGGTTTAAATATTATAGATAATCCTAGCAAGATTAAAAGCACTGGCCAATATTGCATAATCAATCCCCAATTGATTGTATTCCACCAATTGACATTTGTGCCAAAAGCCAATATTCCAAAAAAAATAAATAGGATTCCCCAAAATAATCTCATATTATTCTCCTTTATTGTCTTGGCGGATTAAAATTGCAATACCGATAAATATTAATATAAACGGCCAGATGAGCTTAAATTGAAACCAATGAAAAATATTTTGAAGCAAAAAACTAATCCCAAGAAGTAATATTATTAAACCAAAAAGCATTTGTCCTTGAGATGCCCCTGAATGAATATCCAGCTTTAATTCTTTAATTTTTTTGTTTTCATTTTGTTGTTCTTTTGTTTGTTTGGTTTGCTCTTCTGAAATAACAATCGCTGCTATGATATAAACTATAATTCCTAATCCTCCAAAAGCAAAAGCAACAAATAAAAGCCGTACAATTACTGGATCAATCTCAAAATACTCTCCCAAGCCACCGCAGACTCCAAATAACATTTTATCTGTTTTGGAGCGATATAATCGTTTGCTCATTTTAGTCCTTTCAAATTACTTTATAACCCATATTTTAGGTAAAAATTTTGATAAGTCAAGAGATTTAATCATTTTTTAAATTCTACCATTTGTCCGGTTTGAAATTTTTTTTCTTGGCTTATTCCGGCGTTTATTTCAAGGACATATTTGACGTGTTGCGAAGATTTGAATTCCGGACAAGTTTCAGTATTGCAAGCCGTTGCGTTTTTAGTAATATCAACGATTTTTTGGTTTTGGTCTATCCAGATAATATCAAGGGGGATAAGGGTATTTTTCATCCAAAAAGTGTAAATATCGGGATTTTTAAAGATAAAAAGCATTCCCTGATCTTGACTTAATTTTTCTCTATTCATCAGCCCTTTTTCTTGAGTAAAAAAAGTATCGGCAACTTCTACCTGAAAACATGAAGTATCAATACAAACTTGCGAAATGGGGTATTTAGTTGCTTTAGAAAAATTTAATATCAAAAGAATACAAATAAGAACAACTAAGCCAAATATTACAAATCCGTATTTCTTTTTCATTTGATTTAATTATAAACCTAAAAAACATTTAATAAAATTTAATTATATACATTACTAATGATAAGAATTTTATGTATTTTACTATTTACTGGTGTTTGTAAAATATAAATATTTATTTCAAAAGACCTAATAGATCGGCTTGAAAAGCCATAGTTGTCATAAGGGGGTATAGACACTTGACTAAATGAACATCTTATGCTATAATTTGTTACGATGATAAGGTGAATTAGTATATACCTTTGTGATTTAATTTTTGTTACTTAAAAATAATATTCATTTAAAGCGATTGCGGTCAGGTATACGTAGATAATTATTGTTTTTATCTTTGTGTATCTGGCCGCTTTACGCAAACTTCTCCGTAAAGTGGCGCCACGAAAGTGGCAAGGGCGGGATTGAGCGATTTCCGCCATCGCCCTAAGGAGGGGCAAAAAAATGACAAAAATTTTCTTCGTCGCCTTTCTGGCGATGGCGGGAGCAACTGTTTCCATGGCGGGGATTATCCCCGCCATGGATAATGAAATACCAACGACGGGGGTTGCTGAAGGGCAGCCCACCGTCGCCCAGATAAGTGAAGAGGTTGCCGAGCTCCGAGAGGAGCTTGGCAACCTTAGGGCCGGTACCACGAAGGTGGTAGCCGGTCCGCGAGGACGCCAGGGGCGTCCCAAGGTGACTCGTGTGGTTTACAGAAAGACGGATGGCTGGAAGTATTTCCAGTCATCCGTCAAGGACCGGGCCGTGCAGTGGAGCGCGATCTCCACTGCACAGGCAACAGCCAACGTAGCCATCGTCAGGGCTGACGAGGCCCTGACGATGGCTGGCCAGGCCAAAAGCCTGGCAATGGTTGCCCTTGCTACCGCCCTTATGGCGGTGGTAGTGGGAGTTTTCGGGTGGTTCCTCCCTCGCGCAATGCGCGAGTGGGACTACCGCTAGCATAGGCCCGGCATAGATCAAAATCTGTGCCGGGCCTTTTTCTTTATTAACGCATTTTAGCTTGATAAATTTTTAAAATTTGTGATTTATTTTTTAGTAGTAACTTCTCTTTGGGCAAGTTTTTGACGTAATCTGTCCATATTTGTAATATTAACAATTATGTTACCAGTTTTATCTCTCCCAATGTCAGCTTTAACACCCAAAAATCCTAAAGATCTATTTATCACCTGACAAGCTTTATAAAAAGCATCTTTTCCCATTTGTCCGCGGAGCAATTTTATTTCGAGTTTTTTTAATTCATCGGGATTTGATTTTTTTGATTGCTTTAAAGCTATTACTTCTTTATTTCTATCAAATTTCTTAAAGAAGAAAAAACGACTCTGTTCTTCTGTAAGAGCTACGATATCCAGCGCAAGCATTTTTTTAAACCTAGGATCATTAGGAGATAACTGTTCTAGATGGGAGGCGTCAACTTTTTCTCTCAATTTATCGTTCATACCAAAGTTGTCGTACATTCTCACGACCGGTTTTCCATTTGCTATTGCATCTAAGTCTCGACGAGGATCTGAAAGAATTTTTAGTTGGTTTATATACCTTACCGCTTCTTTGCCAGCTGTTTTTGCAATATTCCCTCCTATTCGTAAATCTTCAGCTACACTTACATCTGGGTAGCCACCAACTCGAGCATAACTTTGAGCTCGCATTACTGAATTGTTTCCTAAAGTTTTTGGAAGGTTTTCTCCTCTGTAGCGCATAACAATATCAACATATTGCCAAAGACGACGAGCTGCACGTAAATAAGGATATCTGATATAATCTGCCTCTTCATAGTCAACTTTTCCTGTAGCAATTTCAAGAAAAGCATCGTTTTCAAAGGCTTCAAATGCTCTAAATAAATATTCATTGTCAATAAAATGATTGTCAGCGTCATTGCTAATAAGCAATAGTGGATTTTCTGCACGATCTCTAAGATTGCTACGAAGCAAACTAAGGTCGTTTGGATATTTTCTGATGCGACCAATTGTTGTTCTTCCGGGAAAAGTTTTATCGAAAACTTGAATTTTTAAATTCGGATGTTCAGCTTTAAATCGATTAATTTGTTCTTTTGTTTTTTTTATATCTTGTGCTTTATCTTCAGGGCCATTTACAAATAATATAATTTCAAACAACCTTGGATCAAGTTTATTACCTTGTGGATCTTCTTGGTTTGTATATGATTCTAAAGATTTATATATGCCTCCATGTTCGCTATATGCTACAGGAATACAGATGGATGCTTTACAGTTTGGATCCATTGGTTCCATATTTTGATTGATTTCTTTTAATTCTTTGCGGTATTCTTCGGGCATACGGGCAAAATATGAATCGATTTCTTTTCTATCTTTTTCTGCCGTTCTTGGTTGCTCTGGCATATAAGAAGGTTGCGAGGGTTCTCCACCTGGAGATTCGGGACTATTATAAGACCAATAATCGGAATATGGTGTATAATCAGGAAAATAATCTTGTTCATCACAATAGCCATTAAGACGACGATTTCGTCCGATTAATTGTTCACCTATACGACCAAGAAGATAAGCACCTGAAGCCGCAAGTCCAATTTTATCTAGAAAACTGATACTCCCTCCCAGCAGATGAGATATCTGACCATAATATTCACCATGCCAACTCCATGGTAGGACACCGGGATTCTTTATAAAGCGTGCCACTTGTTCGATAACACCATTTACTTCCGCAGGATTATTATAAGCAAATTGACCGCCATGTATATTCCAAAATGTTCTATGTGTGTTGTCTAATTGCATATCCGCTACTTGTGTTGGGCCGTTATCATAATCTCGAACACCAAGGGGAACGCCTGCAAATAACCCTGTGCCAAAAGTAAGAACCGAGCTTGCTATTGAACGACCCAATTTCCATTTCTTTTCTTTTGTCATATTTGTCTGTTGAGTTTCAATGACTTGTCTTTCGTTATCGATTATTTGATTTAAATGATTTTGAAACTCATCTTCGGTCATTGGTTCACCGTTTTGTAATCTTTCTTTAAGTTTGTGAATTTCTTGACTTAATGTTCGTTGGATATTTCGTTCTGTTTTAGCTCGACCTCGTCCCCATCCTAGCTCTTCTACCACTTCAAGCGCTCCATCATATGCTTCTTTCACTCCTGCTGTCCATAAAAGAGGAGTTACTATAGCCCCTGCTCCTCCTGTCATAACCATAGCAGTAGCAACTCCTATACCGCCAGCAATTTTTGATCCAATACGAATCCATTTTTTGAATTTAGAATTATTGTTCCATTCTGCCACCTGTTCTAGTGTTTGAGCTTCGTTACGATGACCTTCGCGGTTCATCCACCCTCTAATTTTTCCAAACAATGATCTACCATATCTTTCTGAAGCTCGTTCATTATCGCGATCAACCACTCGATTAAGAAAATCTATAGCTCGTCTTTCATGATCGGTTTCATGCTCTGGTGCTTGGTCGGGTTGATAAACTGGAGGATCATAAGTTGGTTCTGGGATATAGCCAATACCATTATAATCTTCAGATGGCATCGGAGAGTAGTTGGGTTGATAAGTGTCTGGTGATGTAATGTGAGACATAGTTACTCCATATTATGAATTGCTTCAACTAATTCTTTTTTCATTAACAAAGCTTCTTGAGCGATTATTTCATCTAGCTTTATGCCTAAATTAATAAGAAAATTACGGATGACTTCATCATCTTCAGTTTCAATAATTGTATGCCAATTTTTGCGGTCTTCTTCTTTGATTTGATCATCTATCTGTATTAATACTCGAGAATTTAACCCTTCAATTAGCTTGCTCATTGTTTCTTCTTTTTTTTGTTCATCCATATTTTGCAAGCCAAGTAATTCAAAAATATCACCTTCGATTAAATCGTTGGGTGAAATTATATATTTTTGTGCCATTTTCCTCCTTTTTATTATTATCTTTTAATAAATATTTTATGTCAAATTTTTTCTATTCCCATTTATCGATAGTAATATTTACTATATCATATAATTATGAACTTGATAGATTTTGATATAGATAAAAATAGTATTCTCAATGTAAAAAATCCAATAAACCCGGAACAACTAAAAGGTCAGGTCGTATTATTGGATTTTTGGACTTATAGCTGTATCAATTGTATCCATATATTGCCTCAACTGGAAGAATTGGAAAAAGCATTCTCGGGTCAAAGTTTTATCGTTGTCGGTATTCATAGCCCAAAATTTACAAATGAAAAAGAAGTTGACAATATTAAAAATGCAATTCGTCGATATAAAATTAAACATCCGATTTTAATAGACAACGATCATACTATTTGGGATAAGTTTGGCATTCGCGCTTGGCCAAGTTTTTTACTTTTTGACGCTGAAGGAAAGCTTCGTGGAAGAGCAAGTGGGGAAAATATTTTCAGGACAATACATAAGTCTGTTGTTCAACTTCTTGATGAAGGTCGCAAAAAAAATATTTTAAAAAAACCGCTTAAAATGGCTCCGACGATTACAAAAGATAAATCCACATTATCTTTTCCGGGAAAGATAGCGCTCGGAGAAAGCAACATCCTTTATATTTCAGATTCTGGCAATAATAGAATTCTTGAAACCAAGATTCAAGACAGTAAGTTGCAAGTCAGAAATATTATTGGCTTCAATAATGTAGGCAAAACAAATGGTTCGTTTAATCAAGTAACATTTAATAATCCTCAAGGTTTGGCATATTTTGAAAATAAACTATTTGTTTGCGATACGGATAACCACCTGATTCGACTAATTGATTTTGAAAAAAAAGTAGTAAAAACTTTAGCTGGCACAGGAGAACAAGGGGATTGGCGGACAAATTCAGGACATACTCTTAAAACTAATTTGAATTCTCCTTGGGATTGCCTGATTTATAATAATTCGCTTTTTATTACTATGGCAGGTAATCACCAGATTTGGAGACTTGATTTAAAAGACGATATATTGGAAAAATATGCCGGAAGCGGTTGGGAAAATTTAATTGACGGTAAAAGAGAAACTGCTCAATTTAGCCAGCCATCGGGAATCGCTTATGATGAAGACAATTTGTATGTCGCAGATAGCGAGTCTTCTTCAATAAGATATATTTCTTGGCGTACCGGTCTTGTGAAAACTCTTATTGGAGAAGGGCTTTTTGATTTTGGTCTGATTGACGGTAATTTAATAAATGGACGACTTCAGCATCCACTCGGAATTGAATATTTTAATAATTTTCTTTATATAGCAGATACATACAATCATGCAATTCGCAAAATTGATCTTGAAAAAGATGAAATCACAACAATTTTAAAGAAAAAAGAAAATAATGTCTGTACTATCGGTGAAGAGGATTGCGATATTTTATCTTTAAATGAACCAAATGATATAAAAATCTTTCAAGAAAATAAACTGATAATCGCTGATACCAATAATCATCTTATCCGCTACTTGGATATGTCAAACAATAAACTAATGGATTTTGAGATAAAATTTTAATTTTTTAAACACTGATCAAAGACTTGACAGGGGCATTTTTAAGTTTTATAATTTTTTTTATGCGAGCTTTTAAGTTTTGCTTGAAAGTGCGTAAATACAAAACGGAGTTGTGTATGAATCTTTCAAAGAAGATTCGCAAGAGAGCAAGGAAAATCATGGAAGCGAGAGCTTCTATGATCAATGGGCATGAGGCCGACCATCTGGGTCGGCAGAATGGAAGCTCGAAGATTTTTTACGGAGAGCCGCCCACCAAGAGGCGCACAATGCGCTATCTCGGCGGGCATCGCTAACAACTCAAAAGCGTTCTTTTGGCCGCCGAGCTCTCGGCGGCCTTCACTTAATTTTGAAATTTATTTCGGTTTTTACTTTATATAAACCTGTTTGAAAAAGATTATTATTTTTAATTATCATTTTACATTTTGATTTTTTATTTTTACACTAAGATTATGGCGCCATCGTCTATCGGTTAGGACGCTAGGTTCTCATCCTAGTAAGAGGGGTTCGATTCCCCTTGGCGCTACCATTGAATTATACAAATACTAAAAAAATCGCGAAAATCATATCATGGATGGTAAGTGAGATTATTTACAAAACAAATTCAATTATTTTTTTTTAAAAGTCCACCCCATTCAACCAATGTAAAGCCGTTTCTTTGATATTGAGGAAGAATTTGAGGCGCAATAGCTTTGTATGAGTCAAGTCCTTCAAAGTCTAGGAAAATTCTTATTGTAGATTGTGGCTTTGGAGTTATTTTTAGAGGCGCAAGCTTGTTCATTTCATCATTTGTAAGCCAAGTTAGGCGAATATATTTAGCATCAGGCATTTTTGGCATCCAAAATTCCAGAAAATCTGCAATTTCTTTATCATTTAACCCCATATATTTCATTTGTTTTACCATAGTATTTTGAACTAATTGTGCTTTAACGACCGTACCTGTTTTAATATCGGGATAAGATCCAAAACCTAGTCCTTCCCAAAAAAGATAAGGATATTTTTGATTCTCAATAGTAATTGTTCCATCCGGATGAGCGATTCCATTCCAGCCGTTATCATAAGTTGGTTCCGATTTGGTAATTTGCGCTCCAACATTAACCTTTACAAATGTATCTTTTTGAGGATAAAGATAAATTACCGGCTTCCCGCACTCTGTCGCTGGGGCATATTTATTGTTTAAAAAGATTACAGTCTGATTTAAATCATCTGTCCAGAAAATCATTGCTGAATCAGCTACAAATTGTTCAATTGTTTTGTTTGTTTCGCTATTATCAAGAGCTTGAGAAGCTGATTTGTAAAATTGATAACCATATTCGATATACGGATTGGCTTTGTCTTGGATGGTGTAAAGCTTTCCACTGTTGGATGTGCTTCCAATTTCGATTTTGCTCTTTAGTGTTGTAAGGTCGGATGCGACAGGAAAAGCTCCTCCAAAAAGTCCGCATCCCCCTGTGCGCATTTTTGCATAATTTTGCTTAGCTAGACTATTATTATCCCAAGAAACATCAAAAGTGCCATCATCCTTGAAAAAAATCGGTTGTGGTTCGTACACAATTTTCGTCGTGTCATTTAATAAGAGATAATATTGGGCAATTTTTACAAGTGAAGTGTCTTTAATTGCTTTAGTATAGTAATATAAATCGCCCCATTTGGTTGAATATATTTTTGTACCAATAGTGTCAGAATTGAAATCGAGCTCTCTTCCTCCAGTGGCATTTGAATTGATAAGATAAGTATTATTTTCTGTAATTGTGCTGTCCGGCAATAAAGAATTTAAAACAAAACTTGAATCAGTGGCATAATCAACTGCTTTGCTAAAAGGCATATCTTCTTCCAAGTCGTCGCTATTTTGTAAGATTAACTGATAATTAGCTTCAGTTTTCACAAATCTAAAATATTTATAATAATTTCCTAAGCCCTCCAGGACAACTCTTGCCAAAATAATATCTTGCTTGTTTGCGGTTGTAGCAATTTTATAATATTGCGTTTCTTTATAATCTGTTGCTTCCGGACTTGAAGCTTTATAAATTCCTAAGTCGTTTAATTTTTGTGGCGGATTTAACCATGTAATTCCTTTATCTATTATTTTGTTTGTAAGAGCGGATGGACTAGTAGAAGTTGGCATAGTAGTTGATACTGTGGTTGAGGGGGCGGGAGCTGATTTGTCTAGTTTTTTGGATTGATAATAATAACCTCCTGTTCCAGCACCAATAATTACAATTAATCCTAAAACAATTCCCACTATAGCTTTGGTAGACAAAGTTTTGTTAAGCCAAGATTTTTTTTTCATAATCCCTCCAGAATTTAAAATTAATTATTTATATCTATTGTATCATTATTGTGCCCGGTAAACACAAAAGGCAAGCTTGGTGCAAATTCGGTAATTGCTTGCTTTTTTTCATTATTTTTTAAAAACAATAATTCATTGTTGTTTTTTGAGACTGGATGAAAAGACAAAGTAAGCTGATTTTGTCTTAATCTTCCTGCTAGGATCATATCGATTTGTAAATCGTTCGATTTTATATTTGTCAAAGAACTGACAATCGGTTTTGTTTTATAAAAACTTATTGATGGCTCAAGCATTTCATTGTCTGAGAGTATTAGATCTGCCCCAAGATTAATAATATATTGGGAAATTTGAACAAATTTATCGGGAGAAAGAGTAGAGTCATTTAGATACACTACTGCAAAAGTATTATCCTGAATATTATTTTTTATTGAAATCAAATTTGAAATATTTGTGTCATCAATTTGAAAAATAATAATCGGAATTGGAGCAATAATTCGATTGAAAATAATTTTTATTTTTGAATTTAATTTTTGCTCCGTTAGACAATTAGTGGATTTGCAGATTAAGGTATTGATATACATTTTTTGTGCCAAAGATTTATTTTTTGGATTGTCTAAATTTACCATACTCAAGTCAACTCCTTGAAATATTCGTGGCGGAAATTTTTGAATCATTGCAGAAGAGAAATTGCCTCCAATGATAAAAGTAGAGGAAGGGTCTACGGGATTGCTTCTAGATGAAAAATAACCAGCTAAAATAGAAGTAGTTTCTTGATCGAAGGAATAAATTTGTTCGGAATTTTTTTGATCAACAATTCTAAAAGATTTATTTTGATGTAGCTTTGCCCATTTTATTGCAAGATAAAGAGCCAAAGGACAATCTGTTTCAGATTGCAAAACTTTATCTTGATCTAAATTTTGTAATGCTGACTTGCTAAAAATATCATGAGTATCCGCAATAGACATTGGGGCATAATGGGAAAAATCGACCGATGATACTATAGTGCAACCATTACAAGTGTCATACAGCTTTTGAAAAAGCTGATCTATATTTTTCTTTGTCGCTCTTGGGCTGATCATTATTGGTACAATGATTGCGTCGTTGTTGAATTTTTTTATATCAATGAGTAAATTTTTTATACCATGTTCATTCAAAAATAGATCATTTTGGATAGGATAATTGAGCTTTTGGATTAAATGTTTGTTTGCTTCAATTTTTGCTTGGCTTGTTTGCCAGTTTTTATCAGATAGAGTAATAGCATGATTTGATGCTTGATAATGATCGGGTGTTAAAATAATTAAAGTATTTGAAGTTTTATATTTTTTGATTTCATTGAAAGTTTCTTGGCGCATTTTAGCGCCAATATCCGCATGAGGAAGAATAATTGAATAGATTTTTTCTTTAGGATAATAATATTTGATCCTTAGAAAAAAACCTATTGTTAAAACAAGTACCAGCAATATAAAAATAGTTAGAATAGCTGATCCAGAATATTTTTTAGAATTCATATAGAACTTTACTATTTTTCAAGCACGTCAAGAGTTTGATTGACCATATCAACTGGTCTTATATCTGATTTTAGGAAAAATTTTTCACAGTATGGCTGGCTTTCTAGGCGATATTGATCAATATCGTATGCGGTCATTATAATGATCGGGATTTTTTTTGTCTTAATGTCGTTTTTTAATTTTTTCATTACTACGATTCCACTTTCTTTTGGCAAAAGAATATCCAAGAGCACTATATCGGGTTTATAAGAATTGGCTTTTTCAAGTCCTTCTTCTCCATCGGTTGCTACCAATACTTTAAACCCTGCTAAAGAATATCTTTTTTCATACAATTGACGTAACGCTACATCGTCTTCAACTATTAAAATAGTATAATTATTGTTCATCTAAAATCCTTTGGCTTATTGTCTCTCCAAATTGCCAAGATGATTCAGGCCCATTGGCAGTAATAATTTTTTCATCGACCTCTACATTTTTTCCTGTCCAATTTCCTCCTTTGCTTTTGATAGATTCAGCTACAGACTCGTATGAGGTAACTGTTTTATTATGTAAAATCCCAGCTTCAGCTAAAATACGAGGAGCAATGCATATTGCGCAAACAAATTTATTTTGAGCTAAAAATTTTTGAGCCAAGTGATGCGCTTCATCATTGAAAAAATAATCGCTTGCTCCGATCCCGCCGACAAATATTATAGCTTCAAACTCATTTATATCGACTTCTGCGAGATTAAATTGAGAATTAACTTGTTTTTTTTCTTTGCTCGTGCATACGCCTTTTACTAAAGATGCCACAGAAGAAAATATACCTTTTGAATCTAGAGACGCTCTAGTCTCAAAATATTCTTCGTCCCGAAAGTCTTTTTGCGCAAGCACAAACACAACTTTTTTCATATCTTACCTCGTCCAATTTGACGCAAGTTGTCCAGCATAAAAGCTAGCAATAATTACTAAAAGCATTAAGATAGTATGTTCAAACACTACTTTTGCAACAGAATCATTTTTTCTTTTAGCTACAAAAATCGATAACATTATGGTAATTGCTACGGCTAAAAATACAGAGACTATTACAGCAAGATCGATATTCGAAAAGATTAAAAAAGGAAAGATAAACAAGATCGAAAAAATAAATTTCCCTAAAAAACTAAAAAAAGAAAGAGTCCAAATCGGTTTGTTTGATTCATCCATTCGACTTTCTTCTGATAAGTGAATCCCCAGAGCATCAGACAGTGAATCAGCGACCGCAATTGTTAGAATACCCGCAACTATCGCAAGCTTGGAGCTTGTGGCAGAATCTAGTCCAACAATTAAACCAAGGGTGGTAATAACACCGCTAGTTAATCCAAAAGAAATTCCTCCGATGGTTAATTCTTTCTGTTTGTTGATCATATATAAAGTATAACCCAAATTAAAATAAAAAAAAATCAAAAATCATTTTTAGATAAACCTAATGTATCCAATAAGCTTATTCCCGTCATTTCTGAGGGCTTTTCCAGATTAAAGATATCCAAAATCGTTGGGGTAATATCAGCTAAAATACCAGTTGTAGATATATTTTCGGGATTTGTAAATTTTTTTGATAGATTTTTATTTATTATTATCAATGGGACCGGATTGAGGGTATGATTTTTGCTTATTGATTCATCTTTTGGATCAATTTTTTGCTCGGCATTACCATGATCCGCAGTTATTATAATGGTAGTATCAGGAAAATTTTTATAAATAGATTCCAACTGCTGATCAATTGTCTCTACTGCTTTTATTGTGGCAGATAAATCGCCAGTATGGCCTACCATATCTCCATTGGCAAAGTTTATCAAAATAAAATTATAAAATTTGTTTTTTGTTGCCTTTAATAAATTTGAAGTTATTTTGAGAGCTGACATCTCAGGCGCTGTGTCATAAGTTGCTACTTTTGGAGAAGGCGTAATAATCCAGTCCTCTAGGGGATGTTTTTCAGTTTTTTCTGCATTAAAAAAATATGTTACATGAGCGTATTTTTCAGTTTCCGCGATATGTAACTGATTCATTCCTTGCTTGGACAATATATCGGCAAGCGTGTTAGTGATCTTAGGCCTGGAAAACGCAACTTTGATATTGTAAAATTCATTGTAACTAATCATAGATACAATATCTACTTGGTGGACGGGGGTGATATTAACTTCAGATGGAGGGGGGAGCAAAAAAAGCTCCGTTAGTTGTCTCATTCTGTCAGGTCTGAAATTAAAAAATATCAATGAATCATTTGGTTTTATGCTTCCAGATTTCAAGCTACCATAATGTTTTGGTCCAAAAATTAAACGGGGAGGTGGCGTATTTTCTCCCTTAGTAACAATACATGGCTTAATAAACTCATCGTTTTGATTTTGAGCGTAAGCATCTTCAATAGCTTTTTCAGCAGATTCATAAACTGGCGCTTCAAAGTCTCCAGTCATGGCCTTGAAAGCAAGCGCTGTTCGTTGCCAACGTTTATCTCTATCCATGGCATAGTAGCGTCCAGCAACAGAAGCAATTCTGCCCCAAATTTTGTATTTTTTAAGCATTTTTTCAATTTTATTTATATAAATTAGAGCTACTTTTGCGGGGCTATCTCGTCCGTCTGTGAATACATGAATAAATACTGGACCGTTAAATTTGTATTGTTTTATCATTTTTAAAATTGCTTCCAAATGTTCGATATGGCTGTGGATTGCTCCCGCGCTACATAGCCCCGCTATATGAATCGCGCTATTTTTTGCTTGAGCTCGTAATATTGTGGCTTTTAAGGCAGGATTGGAATAAAAAGTTTTATTTTTGATTGCTTCTGTAATAACTGATAAAAAAGCGGGGAAAACCCTGCCGGAACCAATTGTCATATGTCCTACTTGCGATCCTCCCAATTCACCCCATCTTAATCCAACGGATTCTGCGGAAGCATTAAGCAGTGTGTGAGGAAAATTTGACCAAGAGTTGTTGAAAAAGGGTAGATTTGCCTGTGCTAAAGCATTGCCTTTTTTTAGCGCAGAATAACCCCATCCGTCTAATATAACTAATATCACTTGTCTAGAGTTGATGTTTTTTTGCATATTTTTAGTATAACAAAAAATCGAGCAATAAAATTATTACAATAATACCGGCTCTCTATAATGCCCAGTTAGTTTAAGATATTTGTTTGATGCTTGCTTTGTAATCATATAAACACGAGATAGATTATTTTTGTTTATTTTGATTCCTGATATGCCGTTTTTTATTTCAAACCAAATACCTTTTTCATATCCGAATTGCGCGGGAATTTTGATTGTTCGAGGGTGAAGATAATCCCATTTGCCTTTATCTAGAGATTCTTGTTTTGCCCATCCTGTTTGTGGTAGATCGATATTTTTATCACGATTGCCCCAATCAAGCAACTTTATTTGGTTACC
The DNA here is from genome assembly GCA_964652345.1 of uncultured Candidatus Saccharibacteria bacterium. Lineage (GTDB taxonomy): Bacteria > Patescibacteriota > UBA1384 > CAZZBO01 > CAZZBO01 > CAZZBO01. The sequence goes on from CAZZBO010000006.1 coordinate 16,580, forward strand.
GTTTTCTACTGGTAAAACTGGATGTGGAGACCAAAAAAAAGTATTTATTCTTTCTTGGGATTCAAATTTTTTTATTTCTTGATTAGAAAAATATCTTTTCAACTCTTCATAGGGAATTCTTTTATATCCGAATCCAATTCCGCCACACATTTTTCATCCTTTCATATTGTTTGTTAATTATTATATTTTTCTATAAAAAAGTATAAATTATTATTTTTTTACAAACAAGCTTTGGTATAAAAACAAAATCAAGTATACTTAAACTATGAATAAATTTACTGTTACAAAAGCAAGTGGCGCTATTGAAGATTTTCAAGAAAACAAAATTTATAGCTCTATTAAACGAGCTAGAGTTCCTGCGCATTTTCAGCAAGATTTGGTTGAAAAAGTAAAAAGAAAATTAACTCCTCAAATTGCTACAAAACAGATTCAAAAAATCATTACAAATGAATTAAAAAAGACCAATTATCCGGAGGGAAGATACAATCTAAAATCCGCGATTATGAAATTGGGGCCAACCGGATTTCCATTTGAAAAATATATCGCCAATATTTTGCGCGTTTATGGATATAATACTAAAACAAACTTGATCCTTGCGGGTCGTTGCGTGCATCATGAGGTTGACATTAGCGCTCATAAAGACGATAAGCATATTTTGGTAGAGTGTAAATATCATAACCAACTTGGAAATAAATCGGATATAAAAGTAGCTCTCTATGCTTTTGCCAGATATGATGATTTGGTTTCAGCTCAAAATCATCGTAGTCGTTTTCATCAAGGTTGGCTTGTTACAAACACAAAGTGCACTACTGACGCAATACATTATGCAAATTGCGTAGGTTTGAAAATTACTGCATGGAGTTATCCGGCAGAGGAATGTCTTCAAAAGATCATCGAGGATAAGAAACTGTATCCAATTACTTGCTTAAGTTCACTAGTGGATTCTGAAATATCAGTTTTATTATCCAAAGATATTGTTACCATAAATGAGATTGGCCAGTCAGATTATTTTGGCAAAATATTAAACATTCCTCAATCCAGAGTGGTAAAAATCCAAAAAGAGGCAAACACCCTATTAGAATAATATTATTAGATATAAAAAAATCACCAAATATTTAAAGTGGTGATTTTTTTATCTTACGAGCTTATCTTCTGTTATTGTTTTCTTCTTTGGGACGAGCTTCGTTGACTGTTAGTTGATTAAAGGTGATACCTTCGACAACTTGTCCATTGAGTCCTTCTACTGCTTTTCCTGCGGCGTCATCATCGCTCATTTCGACAAAGGCAAATCCTCTGCATTTTCCAGAAAATTGATCCATAATTACAGCAACATTTGTAACTTCTCCAAATTTTGAAAAGTTTTCCTGTAATTTTTCTTTAACAGCATCTTCAGTAGCATCACGAAGAATGCCTCCGACAAATAATTTTTTAGCCATATTTTGTCCTTTTAATTTACTTACGTAGGACGACCCTTCTTCGGCTAAAAAATTTATTTTTAGAACCTTAGAACCCTACAGTGTTATTTTACCTCAAAACAAATAAAAGTCAATGATTTTAGATGATTATGGTCTTAGTGTTCCACCGAAAACTTGCCATGCTAAGAGTGATTTGGCAACCAAGCTTAAAATGATATAAGCTCTCTCTCCATAAAGATAATCTGCCCATTTGCCGACTTTTTTGTACTGCAATATTTGGTTTATTGCAAAAGTATTGAAAAATATAAAGATAGAGAAGAAAATCCAATATACAAAATCCGGAGGGCTTGATTCGCTACCGGGACTCGCAAGATAAAAAGCTATTACGATCCAAGGAGCAATTCCTGTGATACAACCGAAAATAAAGGATGTCCAGTCTGTTTTTTGAGTTGTTTGATTGTGAAGCTCCATCATCCATCCAAACAGAATCATGGAAACATTTACAAAGAAGATCGGGATAAGAGCTGAAATATCATAAATGCCAACTAACATTGCTATAATTACTATCATTATCGAAGAAGAAAAAGCATATTCAATCCATCTGCCGTAGTTTGATCCCTTTGCAAGATTTTTGTTATAGTTTTTGTTATAAACTGTAGCAATAAGAAGATGCGCTAAAGCAGAGATAAACAAAAAAGATGCCACAAGTGGTCCGATTTTGATTTCGAAAAGAGTTTCAGGATTTGGCAATAATTTTTGAATTGATACATCAAATTTTAAATAGCTACTAGTAACCGGCAGAGCAAAATTGCTTGATACAAAAAGCATTGCAATCCCTTGTCCAAAATGAAGTAAGGCCATCCACAGATTAAATTTTTTTAGTTTTTGAAATTTTTCTTCCATCTTTCCTCCTTTGCTAAATATAGCATAACTTGTTTGATACACAAAATATTTATTACTCCAAATCAAACTAAATTTTTCGCAGTTGATGTATTTTATCTAAATTATTTAAAATGATAAAATTAAAATGATGAAGAAAGTTTTTATTATCGGCGGAACGGGTTTTTTAGGGTATTATGCCTCCCTTGAATTTATCAAAAAAAATTGGCAAGTTGTATCGCTTTCGCTTCCACCAGAGCCAAAAGGGGCAAGAATACCATCAGAGATGATAGTTGTATTGAATGATTATCAAAAAATGAGCGATAAAGAGATTTTAAAATTGCTGGATGGTTGCTCTGCATTTGTTTTTGCCGCAGGATTAGATGATCGATATAGTTTTAAAAAACCGGCTTATCGAAAATTTTACGAAGCGAATGTAAAGTCCTGTATTCGCCTCATAAAATTGGCAAGAGAAGCAGGAGTAAAAAGAGGAGTAATTTTAAGCTCATATTTTTTGTATTTTTCTCGGTTATGGCCGGAAATGGAACTGGCAAAATATCATCCTTATATAAAAAGTAGAAAATTTCAAGCAGTCGAATCAATCAAAGCTGCCGGAACTGGGCTTGATTTGATGATTTTAGAATTGCCATATATTTTTGGATCAATGCCCGGAAGAGTTCCGCTTTGGTTTCCTTTGGTAAAATATATCAAAAAAGCTTCTACTATTTATTATCCAAAAGGTGGTACGAATATGATTGCAGTAGAACATGTGGCGGAGGCGATAGTCAAAGCAATAGAAAAAGGCAGGGCGGGAAAACATTATACAATCGGAGATCAAAATATCACTTGGGTTCAGATGATCGAGATGATTCTAAAATCACTAAAGCAAAAAAAGAAAATCGTATCAGTGCCAGATTTTATAACAAAACTTGTGCTGTATTTTTTAAAATTAAAGCAAGTTTTAAAAGGAGAAGAGGGAGGACTCGATCCGCTACGACTGGCAGAACTACAGACGACTCTTACATATTTTGATCCTTCGATCAGTCAAAAAGAGTTGGGTTATACTGGAGGAGATTTAGAAAAAGCGATCGATGATACCGTAAAAGCTTGCTTAAAGGAAATAAATAAATAAGTTATACTAAATAAATATGCTAAAAAAAATTAAAAATTTGAAACAAAAAAGTCCTAAAAAATACAAGCAAATCATTTTAGCTATAATAATAAGTTTTGGCATTCTTATAGTTTCAGCAACAATGATTTTAGCTTCTGACGCTCCAATAATTAACTCGATAGATTTCCTTCCTGAATTAGATATATCAAGATTTGCTTCCTATAATATTCTTTCTTCTATTAATAATTTACCTCAATCGGAAAATGTGACAGTCAGCGTTGAAGGAATTAATGGAGATGGAGGAAATTATTGGAATTATTATGCTGATGGTACACCCGCTTCAGAAACGATTAAAAAAAATATGAAATTCGACCCTTCTATTTCTAAATGGAAAAGTTCAAATATTTTTCCAGACAGTATCTATCCTGAAATATTTCTTGCTCCATCTACAGTTACTTGGAGTAATATCCCTTCTAATTTAACTGTCAGGCGAAATAATTATCAAATTTTACATTTTAGTAATTCTTTTACTTCCACGCCCAATATGTCTTTTTGGATTGAGCTCAATGCTTATCGAAAATCGCAGATCAATTCTGCAGATTTACAAGTATATCTTGTAGAGAAGGGTCATGATATTTCATACTTTCAGGAAGATTGGAGGGCAAAATCAGGAGTAGAAATGGTAGGAGTTATCAACAAGGACTCCGAATTTAATCATACGCATAGTCAAAATTCTTCTCATCATTTAGTTGCTCTTTCATCTAATGCAAATGGTACTTTTGGCGTTAAAAACCTTGATATTAACGGAGATTTTTGGATAGTAATTTATTCAAATTCACCAAGTGATACTAGGGGGTTTGATTTAAGATTTCAACCTTCGGTTTTATGTGATAATAATAATCGTTGGTATGCAGGAAGCCAATCTGGATGGACAACAAATTTACAGTCAGGTTGTCCTAACGTACATATCCATATTGCCCGTCGTTCTTCCTCTGGGGGGATAAAAGACGGAGTTAAATCAACGGTTACTGCAAATTACGATGGAAAAAGCGGGACAAAGATAGTTTCTTCATTTTATAACGAACTTCCGAACTTGCCCCCAAATGCAACGAACTTTATTAATCCTACCATAGGTGGCACTTATGCCGGAGATATAAATGTATCTTGGAACTCAGCTACAGATCCAAACGACGATCCATTAAAATATTCTATATATCTTTTTGATAATGATAACAACCAAGTCGGAGATGGATTGATCAGTAATACTTCAAATACTACTTTTAGTTTTCCAACTACGGTTGAGGGTCAAGAAATTCCAAACGGAGATTATTATCTTAAGGGGACAGTTTGTGATCAGGGCATTCCCGCTAATGAGCCACCGGAAGATCTACTCTGTACAAATTTTCAAATGGCGGGTAATTTTACTATAGATAACACTTCTTCTATTAAGACGGTTTCTGCAATCTCTATTGCCTCAAATAATATTAATACAGCTTATGCCAAAGCTGGTGATACAGTAACATTAAACTTTATAACTTCTGGGGCAATAGAAGCTCCTTTTGTTGCTCTATATGCCGGAGGTCAAAATCCCATAAACGATATAAATGTTTTTTCAGTAGACAATATTCATTGGAGTGCCAGTTATCTTGTCAGCGTTAATGGGTATGAAGGAGAAATTTCTTTTGAAATTAGCTCACCATTACTGGACAAAAATTATTATGATACAACAGACGCGACTAAAGTAACGGCGTTGATTCAACCTCCACAGGCTGTTTTATATGCTCCAACAAATCAAACTGATAAAGTTGCTAGTACGGCAAATTTATCTATTGGTTTTAATACAGAAGTAAATATAGTAAATGGAAAAAATATTTTTATAAAAAAATCTTTGGATGATACTATTTTTGAAACTATTGATATTTCCAACGCTACTATTGGTGAAGACGATAAGACATTAAATATAAACCCAGTCTTGGATTTTACTGATAAAACTACTTATTATATTCTGATCGATTCCGGAGCCCTTACTGATAATGCCGGTAATCAATATAACGGTATTGATAATCAATAAATATGGTCTTTTACTGTTGGAGATATTACACCTCCTACCTTGTATTCAGTTGCGATATCTTCCAATAATACAAATAATCAAATTGCAGTTCCCGGAGACATTGTAACATTGTTATTTACTTCTTCAGAGGAAATAGTAAGTCCCAGTGTAATATTTAAATCTGGTGGTTTAAATATAAACTCTGAACCAGTTATTTCTAACCCCTCTTTTAATAATTGGACAGCAGTGTTCACTGTTAATTCAGACGATCGGCATGGGCTTATCACATTTCAAATAGACTATCTCGATCTTGCCAACAATTCAGGACTTTCTATAAGCCATACTACGGATAACTCATCGGTAATGATAAGCAATGGCTATGATCCTTCTCCTTCTCCCTCCAATACCGTTGATGTTAGTTCGGATCCAAGTCCCATTGTGACAGCTATCATAACTTCAACTCCAATCCCAACCCCAACCTTAAATCCAACCTATATTCCTACAAATCGACCAACTCCAGCGTCATCTCCATCTTATTCTCCGACGGGTGTCCCGATTTCAAATAACTCATCAACTGCAAATCCTATAACTTCAGAAAACAGACAAAAGCAAGATATCGAATATGGAGAAGTAGAGCTATATAATTTAAAAATTAAAATTTACAACAAAAATAAACCTCTGGCTGGAATAAAATTAGAACTTTATTCTTTTATCCGTGAAGGAGTTACTGATGTACACGGTGAAGCGATTTTTGAAAAAGTTGAAGAAGGAATTCATAATTTAAAAATTTATACCGATGAGGGGATTGTAGAAAAAGAGATAACGGTCAAAAAAGGAGAAAAAGATATAAATATGAAAATTGATATTGCAGAAAAAAAACAAGGTTTCCAATATTGGCAACTGTTGGTACCATCTTTTATGCTGATACTACTTACGGTATTAATGTATAAAAAAACATCTTCAAAGGATTTAGGATGAGCAAACTTTAAAAAAGCACACATTTTTAATGGCTGTGATAAAATAATTTTATGGCAAATGAGGATTCAAAAAATACAGTTGTAACCGTTTCATCCGCTTCAACCCCTATACCTCTTTTGAAAAGTGAGACGGTAATATTTAAAGAACATCCTGCAATAGTTTTAACAATACTATATGTTCTTTCGGTTGGTATTTTAGCAGGGGCAATTTATTGGTTTGTGTTAGCTGAATTACATTTTTTTTCGATTAGTAATTTGGTAATATATTTTGTAATTTTTTTATTAATTATTTGTGGCTTAGCTTTGTGGCTTTGGTCCAGCACTACTTATACTTTAACAACAAGAAGAGTCCAATGGAAAAGCGGAATTTTTGGACAAAAAGCAATAAGTATAGCTCTTGAAAATATAGAAAATATTTCTCTTGATCTTCCGTTTCTTGGAAGATTTTTTAATTATGGGAATGTCAATATCGAACCTGCCGGAATTTTTACCGAGATTAATTTTAATGCCATCAAAGATCCTGAAAAAAAGCAGAATTTGATTGAGGACAATATGCCTTAGCTCAATAGCTCGTCAAGTTTATTTTTATCGAATCCGACAATAAATTGGCCGTTGATTTCTATTTGGGGAACTGTCGCGTAGCCGGTTTTTCTAATCAATTTTTCTGTTTCATCTTCATTTTTGGAGAGATCGATTTCGTCAAATTTACAATTTTTTGATTTTAAATATTGTTTTAATGGCTCTGTATGAATGCTTTCGGCTAATGTATAAATTGTTACTTTTTTCATAAACTAATTATACCATACTCTACTATTCTATTGAAAAAAATCTTATTTTTGTTATTATAATAAAGTATTCCGGAGTAGCTCAATGGTAGAGCAAATCCCTGTACCTAAAAAATCCACCGCTATTGTGCCATAATATATTTATATGGACAAAAGAACTTATAAAGATAGGGCACAATACAACATTCAAGCCGTAGCTTAAAGGCGAAAAAAGCTCAAAGCTATGGCGATTGAATACAAGGGCGGTAAGTGTAGGGTTTGTGGCTATGATAGGTATGCTGGCGCTTTAGATTTTCATCATTTAGATGAAAAAACTAAAAAATTTGATTTATCTACCAAGGGTCTAACAAGATCTTGGGTCAAAACTAAAGCCGAAATAGACAAGTGCATTTTGGTTTGTGCAAATTGCCATAGAGAAATACACGCAGGATTAGTGCAGCTTTCCGCTGAAAAGCGAATTGAAAAATAGGGTTAATTGTCGGGAAGCCCTGAGTCTTGTTCAGGGTAATCCGCAGCCAAGCCCCGATATATATAATTGGGGAAGGTTCAGAGACTATACGCCCTAAACCGAAACGTTAAAGCCGTTGGTTATGAGATAGTCCACCCTTCTAAGTAATTAGGAGATTAGTGTAAGGATAAGGTTGTCGGTTCGAATCCGACCTCCGGAGCCAAGAAAAAAGATCAACGTAAGTTGGTCTTTTTTCTTGGCTCTAGCTGGACCAAACGCCCCATCGTGGGCAAGTTCGCTGGCGCTCCTCGCGTAAGCTTCAACAAAGTTGAATGCAGACGAGGAAACCTACGAAGCCGAAGGCGTAGTTGACCGAGCTAAAAATTTATTTTTTCTTTGTTCCTGTACCTAGATCGAACAAACAGGTTCGCTGGCGCTCCTGGCAAAGATAGTCATTGAATTGACTATCTTCCACCTATTTATCTTGAATGCCATTAGGCCATAAAGTGAAGAAAATGAAGGACCACATGAAATAACCCCTGTGGATACTTTTACATAAAAAACTAAATATTCAATAACTAATCAAAGTCATAGGAGAAGGTTCGTGTGATCTTTATTCAGATATTGTTTGGATTAGGGGGTAATGGACCCGTTTGGTTAGTTTGGATTTGTTCTTTGTTAGTATTATTATCCATAAATAAAACTACAACTAAAATAAGTAAAGCAACCAATAAAATTAAGTAATTGAAATACTGCGCAATGTTTATTGAGCTTATTCTATAAACAATTGGAAGTGCAAATATATTTATTATCATAGAACCTGCAGGAAAAAAGGCAAATACTTTTTTCCCAGGTGAAAGAGAAAAATAGTGTATGGGAGTGGAAATTATTAAAACAATTATTGTTAATATACTAAAAACAAATACACCCGCATCACTCATATCTCCACTATAAGGGCTAATTGTTACATTTAAAAATGAATTTGCATCTTTAGTGGTTGTCTGTGAGTTAAAGTTCCTAAAGAAAAAGATAGACTTATTATCAGGGTTAGCAAAATTGGTTACATATTTAGCGTATTTTAATATTGGCATATTTTCTTTTTCATAAGGAACAATTGTGTCATTGTCGAGCTTCCCAAATAATATTCCCTCTTGAGAACTTTTAGCACCATTTATCGATCCTAAAAAGCCCAAGCTATACGCGTTATAACAAATTCTAATATCTCCTATTGCTGGCTGACCAAAATTACCATTACCTATATAAATTAGTCCTGTTTCGTCTGTAAAATCAGAAAATACCGTTGCATTATCTGGCAAATTTTGGATAAGTTCATTATTTAGAATTAAATTTCCAGGACAATAATCATTGTTTCCTCCATAGGGAACATACTTTTGTGTTAGTATATTACTACTTACATAGTAATTGCCTATTTTTAATTCATCTGTAACAAATCTTTTCGAAGTAATAGGTGAAATTATATTATTTTTATCACCAACTATTTGCTTGGGTGTAGCAGTCCAAGTCATTGTAGGACTATCTAGGCTGGAACTATATGCACTGGTGTCTACCCATGCATATGTTTGTACTATTCTATTAAGCATGATATAGTTTCCAGGCTTAATAAAGAGATTATCACCAATATCCTTTTCTGATTCCAATTTGCCATCTATATACACTAATTTATTCTGTAAATCTCTAGTTTCTTCTGGATTTTTATTTGTTAAACTTGGGGTAGACCTAATTTCTTTAACTGCTAGCCTTAGCATTATTTCTTCAAAAGCAACTACCTGCATAAACCACAGTATTGGTCCTAAAATAATTAAAGTTAAAATAGCTATAACAACGTTCTTGGGGATATTCTTTCGCATAATAAAATTATAACACACTATATGACTTTTTGATCAACTGATAATATATTTAATTTCAAAACAAGGTATATTACTTTCTACTGATAATAGTTCTAACATCCTCCACTATGCGGAGCCACCAAAGAAGTACCCCTAAAGGATACTCTTCTGTTTACAATTTAACAGGATAAAGATGGTTCGAGTCTATAGTGGGTAAGTAATATTTTTAATGAAGAAAATTATTAAATTAAGCAATTATCTTTATAATTGCTAAACTAATAACAAAAGATATTAACATAAAGATAATATAAGCAAAAATACCAGCTTCAAGTACCAAGCATAAAGGTACTTTTTTTATTTGAATAGTGATGCCTCTGTTCTTCATAAGTAATAAAAAATGCGCCCAGCGTAGCAAGAGGACTGAAGATAACGCCAATAATAAAAGTAAGTGGTTCGATATTCATCTAAATATAACTAAATTTGATCAATTTTTCGTAAAATACTGATAGCGTTATAAGTGAATTCTATAGTTGTAATTCCTCCGAATTGGGAGCGAGTAAAGCCACCATCCTCCCGCCAACAGTGAGCGACAAACTTTTTTGTTCGTTTGAAGTCAGGAATTTTAGCATCAACCAACGTCAGGCATTTTGCAATCCAGTAGAGTTCCTCCAGATAGTTATAATTAGTAAATTCTTGATTTAGATACGCTGCTGTAGTTTTGTTCCCGATTTGTTTCAGGCCAATCTTATCTAGAATCAATAAAGCGTAATAGGTGGTGGCCAATTGAGAACCGTTCATCTTGCCAAACCCTCCATCCATATTTTGATACTGATGTATATATTCCCCAACTCCTTTTTTTTCAAAAGAAATTTCTAAATCACTGAGTGTAGAGATTAAAAACCAAATAATCTGAAGTTCAGACTCGACAAGCTCTAAATAGAGGGTATCCACGTCCGCATTGTATTGAGCCAGCTTATCACTAGAACTAAAAGTTAAATGTTTAAATTCAGCTAAATTACTACTCTGTAACTGTTTGAGTAGATAATCTCCATAGCTAGTGAAAAGCTCTAATGGTTGTTTTAATTCTTTAAAGGTTGAGATTGCATAAAAAAGACCGATAATATCCTCATCTAAAGTCTTTTTGTTTTCTTGGGTCCAAAATCGTACAACCGACTCAACATCTTTTGGCTTTGTACCCAGTATACGTAATGATTTTACCACTAAGTAAGTGTCAAGACCACTGGATGGTGTAATTCTGGCAAAGAAATAACCGCCATCGGTCATATGCCTTTCTTCAATATAATTTATTATTTTATCTTTGTCAAACATTATCAGTCCTCAATTAAAAAACTTCTACTTTGGTGTAGAAGCTATTAGCATTTATATGCGATTATAGCGAGCTTCATCGCTGTTAGTATCTTCAGTTTACCACATAGCTTTTTGTAGATACATAAAATTAATAATTTTTTTCTACTATATTATTTCTATTGTGTTTATTTTTATTTATTTGATGATTTTTTTGAAAAAAGCGCCAGTGTGGTTGTCGTAATTGTTTCCCCCCGTTGTATTTTCGGTAAATTTGTTGAGCTGGTCCTCTTTTTATCCAAAGATTGTCAATTTGCAAATAATTTATCAGCCAACCTGAAAACAAGATAACTAATATTAACAATATTGATATTAATTTAAAATTTGTTTTGTAAGAAAAATCATATTTTTTTAGATTGACTATTCCTAACCAAATTCCTCCTAATGCAACGAAGATTGCCCATACGGGGAAGTGTGTAATAAATTGATTAAAGCGCCAAGCTCCCATTTGCCCATGTGTGCGAGCTGAAAAAACAATTAAGCTGATTAAAAATACGATGACAATAAATAAACCAACCAATCCAACAATCATAAATAATGATCCTACCCAAAAATACCATCTTGGTTTGATTTGTATGTGTCCTTTTTTGATTTCGGACATAATTTTTGTCGAAATATTTATTTTATTATCTTTTGGCATATTTTTTTCATTAAAATTTTTGCTCGGTTAATTCTTGTTCCTACAGTACCTATGGGTATTTGTAAAATATCACTTATCTCATCATATGATTTTTCTTCGATAAAATATAATTCTAATGGTTCGGAATATATTAACGGCATTTCAAATAGGCATTTTTGAACTCTTTGTCTTGTTTCTTTTTGACTAAATTCTTCCTCAATGTTTTCTTTACTGTTAAAGTCAATATTCTCCAGTATTGGAGTTTCACGTTTATATTTTTTTAATTCATCGATAGCTTGATTGTGGGCGATACGAAAAATCCAAGAAGAAAATTTTTTATTGACATTAAAATTATTTAGATTGACGAATGCCTTAATAAAAGTATTTTGGACAATATCCTCTGATTTTGCTTCATCGCGAGATATTGTATAAACATAACGAAATAATTTGTTCTGATAGCGCAAAACCAATTCAAGATATGATTCTTGATCTTGAGTGCGAATATATTCTACGACTTGTTCATCGGTGTGTTGTTTTAAATCTTTCATCGGATAATATAAAGAGTAGTTTTTAAAGTTTAATCTTTTTTGAAATATCAATCAAGCTTCCGTCTATTATCACGGAAGCTTGATTTTAGCGCTTTATTGAGCACAATTTCTCATTTGACCCCTTTTATATCCTGCGCCATTTTTTTCTTCATCGCTGGTACGAAGACCCAGTTCTTTCCTTATAGCGTTAGCTTCGCTGTATTTGCCTTCTTCAGCCAATTTGTGGGCTTCAGCGAATTTGGAAAAATTTTGTTCATTGATCACTTGAGTAACCTTGCCTTTGCCCTGCATCATTTCTTTCCACTTGGCATAATCATTTGATTCAAAAGCTTTTTCTATTGCTTCATGCCTTTGTTCTGAATAATTTGGTCCCTTCTTTGTATAGTCTCCTTGATAGGCAAGAACAGAGTTTGCGGTAAGTAAACTAATAGTTGTTATCGCCCCTAACGTTCCAACTATCAATCCGATTTTTTTTAAGTTCATATTTTTCACCTCCGATCTTATTGATTATTTCTCGACCCTTATAGTCTTAATACGAACAAGAGTTCAATTTTCTTTCAAAATTTTTTGCAAAAATATAATTTGTATTAATTATTAATAGTGTTATAATCTTATTTAAGGAAGAAAAATGAAAAATAAATTTTTATTCATTACTTTGGCAATTTTTGTATTGCCGACTATTTCATTGGCAGTTTCGGATAATGCAAATCAAAAAACGACAACTCAAGAGCAAAATAATGTAACTACTCAAACACAGACGCAAACAAACAACCCAGGTATAGGAACCCAAACACAAACGAGAACAGAGGAGCAAATTGAAGCTCAAGTACAAAAAGATATTGATTCTACAAAGCAACAATATCAGGCAAAAAATAATATCATAAATAGTCATGCTAGTGAAGTGGCAAAAGCTGTTCAATCAATGCTTGAAGTTGCCAATAGGTCAAGCGACACCAAAATTGGCGAGCAGATCCGTACTATTGCAAGAGAACAAAATCAAGCAGTAGATGATACAGGTAAAAAAATAGATAAAATTCAGGAAAGAAGCAGGATTGCAAAATTTTTTATAGGCGCTAATTTTGGGCAGATTAAAGAAGCTAAAAAAATAATGACACAAAATCAAGAAAGGATTAAAGAACTCCAGCAGATTATGACAAAACTTACGAATGAAGAAGATAAAACACAAATTCAAAATCAAATCAATGTTTTAGAATTACAAAATCTAAATTTGCAAAATCAATTAAATGAAGAGGGTAGGGGATTTACCTTGTTTGGATGGTTTGTGCGTTGGTTTTATGGAGTTTAGCTATTTACTGTATATAGTAAGTTGTAGATAGGTTTTTTTGGAGGTATTTGATGTATTGGGTTATAATATATTTATGAATGAAGAAAATAAACTGCCCTATCCTCCAAAATTGCGTAATATGATTGGCCCTAGCATTATTTTACTTGGATTGGGGCTTGGATCTGGAGAATTAATTGTGTGGCCATATTTGGTTTCTCAATACGGGCTTGGGATTATCTGGGCGGCAGTAGTCGGTATTACATTGCAGTTTTTTATAAATCTTGAAATCGAAAGATACACCCTCTTGAAGGGAGAAAGTATTTTTGTCGGCTTTGCCCGTCGATGGAAATTTGCGCCTTACTGGTTTATATTTTCCACTTTTGTGGCATGGTTTTGGCCAGGAATTATTGCTACAAGCGCTAAAATTTTTACTCACCTTGTCCGCGTAGATCGTTTTGAATATGTAGGAATTATCGCTTTAATATTGATCGGAATAATATTAAGCTCCGGAAGATCTCTTTACAAAACCGTTGAAACCTTTCAAAAAACTATAATTATTATTGGAGTGCCCATAATTGCGATTATTACTTTTTTAATTGCCAAACAATCGGATTATCAGGCGCTTGGTCAAGGACTGATTGGAATTGGAGAGGGTTTTCGATTTTTGCCCCGCAATATTGATCTTTTTATATTTCTTGGAGCATTGGCTTATGCTGGCGCAGGAGGCAACTTGAACCTTGCTCAATCCTTTTATATCAAAGAAAAAGGTTATGGAATGTGCAAAGGAACGATTGGGATTAAAAATGTGATTCTTGGCAAAGAAGCTTCAGTGCTGCTTGAGGGCAAAGAAGCTACAGAGTCGGATCATAACAATCGTCATTTTTTTTTGTGGTGGCGCTTAGTGAACAAAGAACATTTTTTAGTCTTTTTATTCACCGGGGCTTTTACAATATTATTAGTTGCTCTTTTGGCATACTCTACAATTTTTGGAAGTGGAATTGAGAAACAGGGAGTCAATTTTTTGCTTGAAGAATCAAAAATAATAAATATACTTGTTGCCCCATTTGTATCTGTAGTATTTTTGTTTTTTGTTGCCTTGATGCTTTTTGGAACGCAATTAACAGTTTTAGATTCAACCAGCAGAATCATAGCCGAGAATATCGTCATAGTTAGAAAAAAAATTAATCTTAGCAGGGCGTATTACATAATAATTTGGAGTCAGATTGTAGCTGGTATAGCTGTATTTTTGATTGGTTATCGCGATCCGATCAGTCTGGTGGTATTGAGCGCGGTTATAAATGCTGGAGCGATGTTTGTTCATATTATTCTAACTTCGATTCTAAATCGTGTAACTTTGCCAAAGGTTTATCAATCCGTATGGTGGCGTCAGATGATAATACTATTGTCCATTTTTATCTTTGGAATGTTATTGGTTTTATCGATAATCGATCCCTTGTTTAAGTAATAGACGATTTAATATAAAATTATAAGTTATTGATGTGATATATGATCAAAAACTGTTTCCAATACCAAAAAATTTTTTTCATCAAGAAGATGAGTGGGGTAGTGAAGTAATTGAATAAATTTTAATTTTTAAGATATAATAAATATAAAAGGAGGAATATGAAAAAAGGATTAATAATTGTGTTAGTCTTGGTTGTTTTAGGAGGAGTAGGTTTTGCGACTTATTGGTTGGGCTTCAAGGATAAAAATTCTTCTTCTGAGGGGAGCGGATCAGTATTAAATGCTTTAAATTCAGATTGCAAATATAAAGATGCGGATTTGTGTAAGTTTATAAATAGTTGGAAAGAGCAGAAATATTATACTATTGATTCAACTACTACCGATAGCGAAGGCAAGCAAACAAAGATGGTAATGAAAATAGAAAGCGATTCAAAAACTCAAATGATCGGTTATGAAAACGATAAAGAAATTTATAACTATATCACAATCGGTAGCGATCATTACACAAAAGACTTTAGTGATGATAAATGGACAAAAACAACTTTATCTTCTGATCAGCCAACTGAAACACAAACAAACACGACTTATAAATTTGATGAAAAAGCAGAAAACGCTACAGATACAACTACATATAAAAAAATCGGTACGGAAGCATGCGAAAAATTAACTTGTTTTAAATATCAAGTGATTGATCCAAGCAATACCAATTCGACGGAATATATCTACTTTGACAATAAAGATTATCAGTTGAGGAAAATCCGTTCAGAGTTAAAAGACAGTGGTGTGACAGAGTCAGTTTATAGTTATTCAAAATTCACGATTTCAGTTCCTTCACCGATAAAAGAAGGCGCAAATGTTGGCATTCCTTCTTCTCTTCCATCAACATCAGCTGATCCATCTTCCATCTCGATACCTACAGACTATATGACTGAAGAAATGGAATAGTAGCACTCAATATATATTAAAATATTTATAATCTTCTTTGTTGATGAATGGTGGCTCATTTTGCACTCACCAACTGATTGAGTAAGAAAGTCAGGAGTTTCATCGTTTTGCGAAACAAAGGATTTGTAAAGCTTTTTTAAGTAATTTGAGTTTTTGAATTAGAGAAGTTATTTAAAGCAAGAGGATTGTTTTAAGCAAATGTTAATTTTTTGATTTTTTGATAATTGAATCAAAATTTTTGTGAATTCTTGAAGGTGGGGAAATAGGTTTGGGGATTGGCTTTTTTTCAGTTTTTTTGACATTGTTTTTTTGCTTCTTATCTGATTTTAATACTCGATTGATTGCTAAAATAGTAAGCCACCCCGTAATCAGTACTATAAAAAGAGCCACTCCAATAATAATAGCAAAAGCAGGATTAAAAGAACTAAAAGATTCTTGAGTTTGTCGTGCTTTTTCTATTGAATCTAACATATCCTGTCTTTGCTCATCGTTTAATTGGGCTAAGATTGTCTTAAAAATATTCCCTCCATTAGTTATTATAAATTAAATTTTTTATATTGTCATTTAAGGTAGTCTAGGAGTTTTTGAGATTGTTCATGCTCTTTGAGTTTTTTCAATGCCTTTGCTTCTATCTGACGAATTCTTTCTCTGGTTACGCCAAATTCTTGTCCAACTTCTTCTAGTGTATGAGTGCGACCATCTTCAAGACCAAAGCGCATTTTGATAATTTTTTGCTCTCTCGAATTTAAGAATTGCAAAAAATCTTCCACATGGCCTTTTAAAAGTTCATAAATTGCCGCTTCCTCTGGAGATAATGATTCTTTGTCTTCTAAAAAGTCTCCTAGTCGTGAATCTTCCTCTTCTCCAACCGGAGCTTCCAATGAAACAGTATCTTGATTGATTTTTAATATTTGTTCAACCTTGCTGACATCCATATCCATTTCTGAAGCAATTTCTTCAGGTAATGGTTCTCTTCCCAAGTCTTGCACTAATTGTCGCTGTATTCGTATCAGACGATTGATTGTTTCTACCATATGCACAGGAATTCTAATAGTGCGAGCTTGATCTGCGATTGCTCGAGTAATGGCTTGACGAATCCACCACGTTGCATAAGTTGAAAATTTAAATCCTTTTCGAAAATCAAATTTTTCAACGGCACGCAAAAGTCCCGTGTTTCCTTCTTGGATAAGATCAAGCAAAGACAGTCCTCGACCGACATAACGTTTTGCTATTGACACCACAAGACGCAGGTTTGCTTCTGCTAAACGTTTTTTTGCAACCTGATCTCCTTGTTGCAATCTTTTTGCCAAATTAATTTCATCTTTTGAGGTTAAAAGTGGAATTTTTCCAATCTCGCGCAAATACATTCTCACTGAATCATCGGAGCTTTCAACATCTTCCCCGATTTTAATTTGTTTTTGGGGCTCCTCGTTTTTACTGGAGTAGGAGAGTAATCTTCGTCCTTCTTTTACTTCTATGCCGTGAGAAAAAAGATATCCAAAAAAATCGTCCATTTCCTTAATATTATTTTCAGGTTCAGGATAAGCTTGAAGCATCTCTTGGTAGGTTACAAAGCCATGATTGCGACCTTTTTCTACCAGTTCTAAAGCGCGCGGTCTAAAATCTGGCGCTTCTTCAGGGATATATTGTTTTAATTTTTTTGCCATCAGTTTCTCCTTGTCTATTTTATAAAAATAAATAAAACCCTTTTTTTCTACTTATTTAATTTTTTTACTCAATTCGCTTAAAAGTTTTTTTACTTTTTCTCGATCTTTTTGTTCTTCGGCAATTTTGATCTCTTGGGCAAATTTGATTTTTATTCGTTCATTTTCATCTTTTTGAAAGTATTTTGAAATGTCTTGAAAAAGTTTTGCCACAGTTTTTTTCTCAGAGAGATCAAAACGATTCTGTATATCTAGAGCAATGTCGTCTAATTGATTTTTGGTATTTCTATCTAGTGTGGATTTCAAATCTGAATTTTTTATTTTATCATTATTTTGTCGAATTTTATTATACTCTTTTTTCAGGGTATTGTAAATTTGTTCATATTCAGTATTGGCAAATTTTATTACTTCGTTGAGTCTGTCTATAGCTTGGGGAAATAGATAGACAAGCCCTACTATCAATCGATCCTGAT
Organism: uncultured Candidatus Saccharibacteria bacterium; assembly: GCA_964652345.1. Lineage (GTDB taxonomy): Bacteria > Patescibacteriota > UBA1384 > CAZZBO01 > CAZZBO01 > CAZZBO01. Next base: position 34,455 of record CAZZBO010000006.1, read on the forward strand.
AGTCAATTTTATCGGGATTTTCTTCTTTTTTATTGTTGGCTACAGAGCTATTTTTTCTTGAAACTAATTCATCAGCAGTATTTCGAGATATTTGCAAGCTTATTGCTAACTTTGATATAGCTTCATCTCTACTGATCGGTTCTTCGATCAATTGAATAAATGGCACTATTTTTTTAGTGAGCTGTCGTTTTTGGTTCGCGCTAATAATATTTGAATCTTTTGGTAAAATAGTCTGAAAGAGCCAAGGAATGAAATGAATTGGCTTATCTACTAGCTTACGCCATTTTTCAGGAGATTCGATTGCCATATCTCCGGGATCTTTACCGCTTGTTACTTGGCTGATATATACTATAAATCCGATAGGCAAAGCAAGCTCGATTGCCCGTTTTGTTGCATTTATACCCGCCAAGTCATTGTCAAAAGCTAAAATCAGTTTATCCGTATAACGATATAAAATTTTAAGTTGAGCTTGAGTTAAAGCGGTGCCGCTCGTCGCAACTGTTTCTTCCACACCCGCTTGAACGGATGCAATAACATCCATCTGTCCTTCAACCAAAACAACCCGCTCATTTTTTTTAATTGCTTCTTTGCAAGTGAAAAGATTATAAATCACTAAACTTTTATGAAAAATTTCAGTATCAGGACTATTTAAATACTTTGGCTGGCGATTCGGATCCAACGTTCGTCCGGAAAACCCAACGACATTACCAAGATTATCTTTTAAGGGAAATGTAATTCTACCACGCAGTTTTTCAGGGGACCCAATCTCTTGAAGCTCTCTACTAGAATATCCTTTTTTTCGTATCAGTTCAAGTAAAAAATTTGTTGATTGAGGAGCCCAACCGATTTGAAATTTTTTAATAGTTTCAATAGATAGCTTTCTTTTTATTAAATATTCTAGTGCTGGTTTTCCGCTTGGATGATCGAGAAGTAATTTTTGATAGACTGCGCTAATTAGATGATTTAAATTAAAAAGCCGATTTTTTTTGTCTGCTCCAAGTCGGGGAGTATTATCTCTTGACAGCGTTACTCCAGCTTTATCTGCAAGCAGTTTTACTGTTTCGGGAAAGGTGAGATTTTCCCGCTCTTGGATAAAACTAAAGATATCTCCACCTTTAGAACATCCGAAGCACTTGAAAATTTGTTTATCGGGGCTGACCATAAAAGAGGGGGTTCTTTCTTCATGAAAAGGACAAATGCCTCTAAGATTTGCTCCCGCTCGTTTTAAATTGACATATTGACCGATCAGTTCGACTATATCGATTTTTTGCTTGATTTGTTCTAGGTCGTTGTTCATATCAATTTTACCTTAACTCAAAGTATTAAGCTAAGCAAGAATTTAAATAAAACAACCTATTAATATGAATTAACTATGATAGTTTGGATAAAATAACTATCTTTATAGTATGTCATAGTGATATTTGAGCCGACCCTCAAGTCATCCAAGGAGCTAGTTGTGGTATAAAAGCGAGTGTTTGTATCTATGAAAAATTCATTCATTTGATTGGCGAATGATACAATAATACTTGAATTGGAATAATTGTTTTGATTATTTATTCCCTTGATTGTTCCTGTAATAGTAGAAGATATTTCATCGTATGTTTGAATAGGTGAAGGCATCGTGGTGGGAGCGTTGTATGGATTTGGGCTATAAGTGGGAAATGATTCATAAGTACCTGATGGAAGCGGGGTTGGATCATAATATGTATCTGGATAATATTCTTTATTATGCTTACCATAATTAATTGATTCAATAATTGATGAGGATATAGCAATAAAGATTAAAAATATTATTAAATATAGACATGAATATTTATTTGTGGATACATTTGTTTTGTCAAATTTTTCAAATTCTGGGTCAGATCCTATGCCTATAGTTTGTCCAAAATTTGTAAGAATGTGTTCTTTACGATTTTTTAAGAATTTTTTAATTATTATACTAACTCCTATTAGTAGGAATCCGATTATTATTAAAAACAAGGGCCAATTTGTGGAATTGAATTTAAATAATTGATTTGTTAAAGTGATAAGTCCTATTATAAGCCCAATACTCCCAATCCAGATTAAACTTAAGATAAATATAGAATAACTCAAAAGCATAAATATTAAGCTTATGATAATTACAGCTAATGAATAAAATTTGTTTTGTTCGTTAGCAGATCCCGCTATATAAAGCAGGGGTATTATTATTTGAAGAGGGATAATTTCTTCTAATGATCGTTTTGTTTTATAAAGTGATTCAAGTATTAATGATTTATTTAATTGATGGTATATACTGCATAGAATAAGATTAAAAAATCCAAAGAAAGAGACAATCAGGGCAATGCTTGTATCACTTAACGTATGATTATTTTCTAAAGTTACTATAACAGCTAAAGGACTAAAAAATGCTAAAGCCCATACTCCGATATTTAGATATACTTGAGCGCTAAATTTTTTTAAATAAACCAATAAAGCTCCAAAAATAATCAATACAAAAGAAATCAAAACAAATACCCAAAAGAATAGCACTGTATCTACCTGAAGATGAATAAGGAAAGATATCATCATTACTAAGAAGCTCAAAATAGTGAGGGGATTTATTTTTGCATAATTTAGTAAATATTCTATTATCAAAAAAACGATAAATCCGCTTAGAGCGCTATAGCCGAAAAGCAATTCATCAATTTCTGGGTATATATTAAATTGAAAGAGTATAGTTCCGATAAAAGATGGAAAAATTAAACCACCAACCGCAATTGTCAACTCGCTAATATAGCTATATTCTTCTTTAGGTCTTAAGACGCCTCCTATGATAAATAGGAGTATCATTGGAATACCGATGAAGCTAACTCTAATTAGTGGTCCGACATTAGACCACTGGGAATACACTATTATAATAATTGCAATGATTATAATCAGGGCACCGGCTGCCGCTAAAATTTTGCTTAGATCCAAATTTAAAGGATGTTTTTGTTCTGGTTTTGGATCTTGTGTTGGGGGTTGCAAATTGTTTTCCATATTATTATTTTAAGCTACATAAATTTTTATGTAAAGCAATATTATTGAAGGTTGGGGATAAGTTAGCTATAATTGTATAGAAGAAAAGTTATCAATAATTAAACGATTTGGAGAGGTCGCATAGTGGCCTAGTGCGCGCGCTTGGAAAGCGCGTATATCCGAAAGGATATCGAGGGTTCGAATCCCTCCCTCTCCGCCAGCTCATATTTAACCTGTTTACAAGGTTAAATATGAGATGAAAAAGGTGG
>CAZZBO010000007.1:0-33800 GCA_964652345.1 uncultured Candidatus Saccharibacteria bacterium
TTTTCTGAATTGATAATACCAGAAGTGTTACCTATGTATCTCAACCTCCGCATTGATTAAAGAGTAATTATAAGTAAATATAAGCTTGTGTTTTTTATTCACGTTAGATTGAGAAATTTAATTAATTGACACATTAAAATTGATCAATTTGATAAAAATTTTATAATTAAAGTATATTTTAGTACTAAAAATATAATTGCGGTAGAATAAAGCTATGCTTGATGAGTTGGAAAAAGAGCAAATAGAAAAATACCAAATTAAAAATACTAAAATAGAGACCAAAAAATCAAATTGTTTGACATTTTTTTGTGTTTTGTTTGATTGTTATCTCTGTTAGTTTTTTTATCACCTACCAAGGAATTAAAATAGCGGATATATTTTTGGAGAAAATCATAATTATTTTTTCCAATCCGAAACTAGATCAAAAAGATAGCTATGATTTTTATATCAAATCAGAAAAAACAATTTCATTGCTGATTTTGCTTTATCATCATATCGCACCGGTTGAAAAGCAAAATCCTTATTATGTCCGTCCAGAAATATTTAAAGATCAAATGGCATGGATCAAGCAAAACAACTATAACGTGATTCCGCTTTCTCAAGTCATTGATGCTCTGAATGGTAAGGGATCACTCCCCATAAAGCCGTTAGTGATTACTTTTGATGATGGTGTAAAAAACGCTTATCCTGTTTTAAAACAGTATAATTTTCCGGCGACATTTTTTGTGAAAATTAATATCTACAACAAAACAGGGGGGTATAACTACTAATCAATATAAAGATATGCTAAAAAACAAAATAGAAATAGGTTCGCACTCGGTCAATCATGATAATATGAAAAATTTGACAGATGATCAACTAAAATATGAGCTTGAGGAAAGTAAAAGAATTCTTGAACGTGATCTATCAATTGATATTCGCACCTTTTGTTATCCGGGAGGAGCTTATGACAATAGGACCATAGAAGCAGTTCAGTCCGCGGGCTATGATTCGGCAGTTACAGTAATTCATTCGATAAAGCAAGATCCTAAAAAAATGTTTGAACTTCGTCGAAGCCATATTGATGATGATTTGGAAAATTTAGTCAAAAGAATAAAAGGGGAAATGCCTTAATCGTTTGATCCCCTACGCAATCCTCCAGTAAAAAGCATGAAAATTAATGGAGCGATAAGCCAAACAGTAGAATATTGAAGTACAAATTTGCCAAGTTTTGAGGTTTCGACAATATGATTTCTTGACGCTTCGTCCATAAAAGAAAATATTGTTACTAGGATCAAGGCTGCGTTAAAAGCAGAATAAGTCATTAGTTCAATAGGTGAAAGCACTCCTTTTGAATTTCTACCTGTAAGTCCTGCTTTTGCGCTAATTAAAATAATGACTAACCCAAAAAGTCCTGCTTGGATTGTTAAAGGTGAGGCACTTGATTTTATAAATACAGAATTAGCTATTGTTTGTTCACCCGCAAAAAATTTTGATACTATCGGAGAAAAGTTTTGGGATACAACAATCCCGGCATAAATTGAAAGAAGAGTTACTACAACCTTATCTCTTTGCAACACAAAACCATATCCGATTATTACTACAAAAAATAATCCTATAAAAAGATCCCAACTGGGTGTTTGCACGCCTTAACCCTCCTTTGTCTATAATCATAGCATATCTAAAATTAATTTGTTATGTCAATAAAAAAAGAGAACAAGGAATAGCTCACTTGTTCTCGGGGTAAAAACGAATGACCTCGAGCAATGCTATGCTCGGCAAAGATTGAACGTAATCAGGGAGATAATGATCATAATGCGATCTATTTATTCCTCCCTTAAAAAAGATAGGAGTTATCCTTGCCCGTTCAACGATTGCGAGGTCACTTTGAGTGTCAACCAGAAGCATTACGTTTTCTGGTTTAGTTCCAAGCCCTTCCAGAAGTTTCGTCAGTGATTCTTCTGTCCATGGCAGCAGATTGATCTTGATTGATCTGCATACATCAAGCTTGTGTTTTTTGATCTTTTCGGGCCAAAAGTCTTCGCTATAAACCAGACATATTTCTATCTCTGGAGAATAAAAGCTTATGGCTTTCGTGAGAGACTCGATCGCCCCTTCGCTTGGATCTGAAAAAGTATAGCTGAACTTGATCAAATACTTTAACTTTTCAGCTATAGTTTCAAGATCTCCTGCTTCAGGGAAGATCTTTGGTCCACGGTTTTCTTGGACAAATTCATTAATCGCACTCAGTATCTCATTCATTCGATTGCGATTAATCCTAGGATTACTGAACTCAAGCATTCTATTTATGCCAAGCTCTTCCATAATCCAAGTGAGTGTCCTTGTGTATACTAAATATGGACTGAACAAAAATTCAATGGGTAACACAAAAAAACCAGTTTTTTTTGCAGACACATTTTTCTCCTAAGGTTCAAAGATGAGCTCATCTTAACAAAAAAAATACGAAATGTCTATCTTATCACCTTGTACTTTTTCGCGGGTGATATATATGAATAAAAATTTAGCTCGATAAAATAAAAAAATTCAATTATAAGCCAGTTTTTTTGAGTTTTTCAAATAATTCTTTTTGTTCTCTATTTAATCGTTTTGGAAGTTGTACTTTGACAGACACGATTAAATCTCCTCGTTTTCCTGTGCGAGTTTGTCCACCGTGTCCTCTAAAACGAAATTGACTTCCGTCTACAGTTCCGGGAGGTATAACCATTTCAAGTTTTTCACCCATTTGAGTTGAAAATGTGACTTTGTCTCCCAATATCGCTTGAGTCAAGCTGATTGGAATTTCTGCTTGAATAGTTGAAAATGCGCTTCCGAACATTTCCTCAATGATATCTCCAAACCCTCCAAACCCGCTTCCTCCCATATTTACTCTAAACCCGCCTCCGGAGAATATATCTTCAAATCCGTCAAATCCGCCTTCATTCCCCTGACCATAACTGCCTGTTGCTCCACGAACTCCAGCGGAACCGAATCGATCATAAGCGGCTCTTTTTTGTGGATTGCTCAAAACCTGGTACGCTTCATTAATTTTTTTAAATTTTTCAGCGTCTCCTCCTCCTTTGTCAGGATGGTATTTATGCGCTGACTTACGAAAAGCTCGCTTTATCTCTGTCTCTGAAGCGTCTTTTTTTACACCTAAAATTTCGTAATAATCTTCCATAATGTTATCTGATATAAATTTTAATATTTAAGTTTTAATTTTTTAAATAATTGTAAATTTTCAAATGTTAAATTCGAAATTAAAAATTTTTCAATCCATCAATTGCTAATTGGCATCGAAGGATATCAAATTAGGGTTAGGTATTTATTCCTCTTTTTTATCTTTTTTGGATTTTTCTTCAGATTTATTATCTTCTTTATTTTCATCAGTTTCGGATTTGTGATCATTTTTTTCATCAGATTCAGAATTATCTTTTTGTTTTTCTTCAGGTGAATCATTTTTGTACATTGATTCTCCAATTCTTTGCATTGCCTTGCCCAGTTCATCGGTTGAAGATTTAATTTCTTCCAAAGATTCAGTTTTTTGCGCTTCTTTGAGTTTTGCGATTTTATCTTCAACGTCTTTTTTTATTTCTTCATCAAGCTTATCTTTTGCGTCATTTATCGCCTTTTCAGCCGCATAGATTGTCGTATCGCCAATGTTTCGAGCTTCGATCAGTTCTTTTTTCTTTTTATCTTCTTCTGCGTGCGTCTCCGCTTCTTTTTGCATTTTTTCTACTTCACTATCTGACAATCCGCTTGAAGCGGTAATAGTAATTTTTTGTTCTTTACCACTGGCTTTATCTTTGGCATTAACATTTAAAATTCCATTGGCATCAATATCAAATTTTACTTCAACTTGAGGAATGCCACGAGGAGCAGGTGGAATGCCGTCTAAGATAAACCTTCCCAATGTTCGGTTATCGCTTGCCATCGGACGTTCACCTTGTAATATATGAACTTCTACAGATGTCTGATTATCAGCCGCTGTAGAGAAAACCTCGGTTTTAGAAGTGGGGATAGTGGTATTTCTCTCAATGAGTGGAGTCATAACACCACCTAAAGTTTCAAGACCTAAGGTAAGGGGAGTAACATCAAGAAGCAATATATCTTTTACTTCTCCGGTTAAAACTCCGCCCTGAATCGCAGCTCCAAGGGCTACAACTTCATCGGGGTTAACTCCTTTTGAAGGTTCTTTTGAAAAAATTTCTTTTACTATTTCTTGAATTAAGGGCATTCGTGTCATTCCACCGACTAATATCACTTCGTCAATTTCTTTTGCTTCAAGTTTTGCATCACGCAGAGCTTGTTCACAGATTGATTTTGTTCTTTCAATCAGTGGTCTCACTAACTCTTCCAGTTTTGCTCTGGTAATTTTTAGTACTAAATGTTTTGGACCGGATGCATCTGCTGTGATGAAAGGTAGATTTATTTCTGCTTCCTGACTTCCGGAAAGTTCGATTTTGGCTTTTTCTGAAGCTTCTTTGATTCTTTGAAGTGCCATATTGTCATTTTTTAAATCAATTCCTTCATTTGATTTGAATTTATCAATAATATAATCCATAAGTTTTTGATCCAAATCATCTCCACCCAGATGTGTATCTCCATTTGTGGACTTTACTTCAAAACTTGCTTCTCCTTCTTCTTTGCCCATTTCAAGAATAGATATATCAAAAGTTCCGCCTCCGAAATCGTAAACCGCAATTTTTTTATCTGTTTTTTGATCTTTGTTCTCTCCATATGCAAGTGCGGCGGCCGTTGGTTCGTTAATAATCCTTTTTACTTCCAAGCCGGCGATTTTACCCGCATCCTTTGTGGCTTGGCGTTGTGAGTCATTGAAATACGCCGGAACTGTAATGACCGCTTCGGTTACTTTTTCTCCAAGATAGCTTTCTGCGTCAGCTTTCAATTTTTGCAAAATAAATGCGGAAATCTCTTGAGGAGTAAATTCGCCTCCGTTTTGAGAACTCCCCATTTTTACTTTAACTCCCCCGTCGGATTCAATTATTTTATAAGGCATTAATTTTACATCTTTTTGGATCTCTTCTTCGGAAAATTTTCGTCCGATAAGTCGTTTTACTGAAAAAATCGTATTTTCGGGATTGGTAACAGCTTGTCGTTTGGCAAGCTGACCGACTAATCGTTCTCCGGCTTTTGATTGCGCCACAATAGACGGGAAAGTGTTGGGACCTTCTGCTGAAGGTATTACTTTAGCTTTTCCACCTTCCATTACTGCTACGACACTGTTGGTTGTTCCAAGATCAATTCCAATAATTTTACTCATTTGTTCTCCTTTGTTAGTTTAAAATTTTATATTATTTCTTAATCTATAATGTAAACTTTACTTTACATTTTGTCAATTGTCAAGCAAAAAAAGCTAACGCAAAATTGCACCAACCAAGCCAATCAGCTTCCGGATAATATATGCTTAATATTTAATAAATTTTTATATCAAAATTAGGGCGATTAGAAATTGATGGTCTTTGATTGACAGATTTAAGTATTTTTAGTAAAATGTCAAACAGCGTTGGGTATTTTCCCGATAATTCGGCCGAAGGAGAAGAAGATGGCCAAAACAAGTTTGTTTCAAGACGTCGTATATTACGACGGCTTGAAAAGTGTCCCTTCAGGGAGGCTCAAGTTGAGCTTCAATTATGAGGGGAATCGATATACCGTCGGGGTCAAAAATGACCCCGACGCCGTCAGGGAGTTCCTGACTGGCAGTCTTGATGATGGATTCACCGTCCTTGTCAAGAAAGATGTCCTTGAGATCGGCTTGCCGGAGGGCAAGACCGAAGAGGGCTTTCCACTTTTATCTCAACTGGAGAGAGAGTGGAAGCGACTTAACGGACCTGACGCACAAGTCAGGTTTGAAGTCCACCGTCCACTTTTTGAGAGAGTCGGAGATGAAGTGAGGCCCGAAGAGGGCAACTTCATCTTCTCAGCTCTTGGAGAGGGTGGAAAGATTCGTCTCTACTCCGTTAAAGCGGAGATCGAAGCAATAAACGCCCTTCTCCTTCGTCTTTATGATGAGGATTGGTTCCTTGCCACAGACGAGGAGGAGTGGAGACTGGAAGTCCCCGTCGGGACAGACCTAGGCTTGGTTGCCTACGTGTCGAGCCAAGTCCGAGTTGGACTTTGGCAGGCGGGACTTATAGGGGAAAGATGTCTGGTGAGGTTCCGTTTTAGGAAATCATACAGCCAATTTCCCTCAACCTCCGCAAGAGGAATGGCTGAGAAGATCGTGTCTCGATCGGAGCCAGACTCCAGTCTGATGAGAGAGGGACATGAACCAGATATGGTTCATGTCCACTTCAACTTCAGTCACGGGGAGGACTGGTCAGTCAGTCCGACTACTAAAGGACTACAGGAAGCGGTCGGCTATTTTTCAGCTGACCATCCCACTCCTCCTGTGGTTGCCCTGGAGAACGGCAACTGGGCTGTGATCCTGCCGGCAGGATCTAGGGGGATTAAGAGAAGCTACGGGTTTATAGCCCGTGGCTTTACCGAGGAGCTTCGCTCCCTCGGAGTATTCACCTCTGACCAGCAGGTTGACCTATTGGTCAGGGGCGGGATCGATATCTCTGATGAGGAGGCAGAACGCCTTATTCAGAGAAATTCTGAACCCATATCCCCCTAACTAGACACCTCGACACCCGTTCAAGTCCCGCGCTTTCCAAGAGAGAAATCTCAAGGAAAGCCGCGGGACTTTTTTTATAAAAATTATTAGCTTTAGCTATGGTGACACCGTTTATAATTTGAATAATTGTGTATCTTTTTATAAATTATTACACTTTTTTACGCCTAGGCGTGATATAATGTAATTATGCAAACTTATAATAAGTCAAACAAAGTTTTTGAAATATTGGAAGTTATTGCAAGTGGTCTTCCAAATGCTTTTTTAGGTCACTCCTACAAAGGATTTAAACCATTCGGGAATATAAATTCACGTTCTCGTTATTTTATTAAACAACGGATAAAAAAAATGGAAAACGATGGACTTCTTATACCAGTGGGCGAATTCATTAAAATGACGGAAAAAGGAAAGCAATTACATAAAATTGCTCAAATGCCTGAAATTATTCATAAAAAAACCAAATGGGATGGTATTTGGCGTGTAATAAGCTATGACATTCCAAATAAACAAAAAAGTGAACGGGATCATTTTAGGAGAAAATTAGAAGAATGGAATTTTTCATTTATACAAAGAAGTTTTTGGGCATATCCTTATGATTGTCAAGAAGAAATAGCTATATTGGCAAATTTATTAAATATTTTAACTTATGTAATTTATTTAAAAACAGATTATCTCCCGAATAATGATAAATTGATTCAGAAGTATAAATTAAAATGAAATTAAATTATTACACTTTGCTACGCCTAGGCGTAGCAAAGTGTAATAAAGTGCTAAAGTGTTTTATATATTTTAAGATAATTTTCCGTTTGAAACACGAACACGGGCTGGTTTTAATACTCTTTCACCATAAGCAAGTCCGGGTTCAACTATTTCAATAATTTTATTTTCTTCCAGTTTTGATGGTTCGTGGCTAATTGCTTCGTGACGATTGTGATTAAATAGTTCTTCTTTATTGTCTATCAAACTAAATCCTTCTTCCGTTAAATTACTTTGAAGTTGTTTTTGAATATGTTTAATACCTTCAAGCCAGCCTGGGTCAATGTTTTCAGGAGCGTGTTTTAATGCCAAGTTTAAATTATTTATTACTGGGAATAATGCAAAGATAATATCAGCTTTAGAGTTTATTCGTAGTCCTTCTTGTTCGGATTGTGTTCGTTTTCGAAAGTTATCAAAATCCGCTACAGTGCGTAAGTATTTATCTTTAAAATCTCCTATTTCGACTTGTTTTTTCTCATTTTCTGGTTGTTTATTCTCTTTTTGTGTTTTTATTTTTTGTTTAGTCATAAACTAAATTTTAGCAAAAAAATGCCTATATGCCAATATTCCCGTAATGTAGCAAGACATATTGCACACCTCTAGCCAAAACTAGAATTAAGATAGTATTTTTCGTACAAAGGTATAATCTATGAATCAAAATTGAAGATTGTAAAATATAACACCAAGTTGATATGGTTGTTGGATTTTTTTAATTTGGTATTTTTCTCACTTTGATTTTTACATTACATTTTTAATTTAGTTATTTTTGCTATGATGCATTTATGAAGCTTGTTTTCTCCAAACCCTTGTTTTTATCTGTTTTAATTTGCGCTTTTCTTTTGGGGGTATTTTATCCGTATTTTTCCCGAACATCGGCAATTATTACAATATCACTCAGTTTAATTTTTGCTTTATGGTTCAAGCCAAGATTTTTATTTTTTTTCATAATGATTTGTTATTTTTTTGGAGGAATATACTTCAATTATAGTCAGAAGGAAAGCTTTAAAAACATCATTTTTAATGAGGAAAAAACTTATTTATTAAAGATAGAAAAACCTGCATGGGAATCGGAAAATGGTTATAGTGTTGCTACTCTTGCTGATACTAACCATCAAGTTACAATAAAAATCAAACATTTGTTTAATTCCGGGGATATCATCGAAGTGAAAGGCAAGATAGTTAAAAATGAAAATTCAAATGGAGTAAACTGGCAAAATTATTGGCTGGCCAAAGGAGTTGTTGGAAGGCTTATTTTATCGAGTGAACCTGAATTTAAGTCTTTTTCACCAACAATATTAAATGGGATTGAAAATTTTCGCTATAATTTAATATTAAAAATATCAACTCTTTTTACCTCGCCTCAAGATAATTTGGCAAATGGTCTTCTTCTGGGATATAGAGCGCAATTCGATGATAAATTTGAAGAAAATATGCAAAATACGGGAACTACTCATATTGTTGCAATATCAGGTTATAATGTGGCTATTGTGATCGCGATATTTTTTTCAAGTTTGCTATTCTTGGGCTTAAATCGGGCGTTTTGTGTTTCAATAGTATTTTTAATTGGTTTTATATTTTTAGTCGGCGCAGAACCATCTGTTGTGAGAGCCGGAATTTTAGCTTTAATTGCTCTTGGGGCAAAAGTTCTTGGAAGACCAGTCAAATATTATTATTTATTGTGTTTGGTGGCTTTGATTATGATCTTGCTAAATCCATTTATTTTGAAATATAGCGCATCTTTTCAACTGTCAATTTTAGCAGTAACAGGTTTGTTTTATTTAGAACCAATTATTATAAATACTAGATTTTTCAAATTATTGCCAAATTCTTTAAAAGAGCCTATTGCTACTACTATTTCAGCTCAAGTAGCTGTACTGCCGATTCTTTTGAGCTATTTTGGAGGATTTTCAATAATTTCAATTATTTCTAATAGTTTGATTTTGCCGTTTATCCCACTTGGTATGATGTTGATATTTTTAAGTTTAATTTTGAGCTTTCTCAGCAATTTTATTGGGCTTTTGTTAGCGAAAGGCGCTCAAGTTATTTTGGATTGGATAATTTTTTGTATTAATTTTTTAGGACAAAAATTTGCATTAATCAATGTATCTTGGTCTGATTGGATGAGCTTGGTTTTTTATCTTGTTTTAATTTTATTGATAGTTAAAAATAATAAAAAAGATGAAAAAAATATTTAACCTTATAATTATTATTTTGGTTTTGCTTATTTTTGCTTTTATAAAAGATGATTATAAAGCAGAAAATAAACCTTCCGGTTTTTTGGTAAAATTTTTTGATGTTGGGCAAGGCGATGCAACCTATTTTCGTGCAGAAGACGGTTTTGAAATTTTAATTGATGGAGGGCCAGACAAAAAAATCTTGAATCATCTTGAGAATACTATGGAAAAAAATGATAAACAAATCGATGTTGTGGTTCTAACGCATCCACATAGCGATCATTTAAATGGATTAGTGTCGGTTTTGGAAAATTATAAGGTGGATTTGATTTTTATGACTGACAGCCCACATACATCAGAGATGTACTTTAAATGGCTTGATGTGATCAAGCAAAAAAATATCAAAACAATCTCTCCTAAAAGCGGAGACACTTTTAGCTGGGGGACAAAGCTCAGCTTCAAGATTTTATATCCAGATAAAAGTTTTATAGATGAAAAAAATTCTAATCTCAATCTTACTTCATTGGTTGGAATTGTTAGCCATGGTCAAGATAAATTTTTAATGACAGGAGATGCAGAAATTCCTGTTTTAAAAACATTGCTTGGAAAAAAGATCGATTTATCAGCTATTGTTTTTAAAGTTCCTCACCATGGAAGTTCTAATGGTTTGTATGAACCGTTTTTAGATATAGTAAATCCACAATTTGCTATAATTTTTTCAGGGAAAAATAATCAATTTGGTCATCCCGAAAAGAAGTATTTAGAAGCTCTAGAGAGCAGGCAAATTGTATATTTTGACACACAAATCGATGGAGACATAATGTTTACAAAACCCACAGGATCTTTAAAAGTTGAAACAAGCAGATAATAGTGCCTCTTTAATTACACCTGTAATTTTGTTATAATGATTTTATGTCCGGACATAATAAATGGAGTCAGATAAAATATAAGAAAGGAATTGCTGATGCAAAAAAATCAGCTAATTTTACTCGTCTTGGTAATCTGATTGCGGTTTCTGCAAAAGATGGAGGAGGAGATTCTTCTACAAATTATCATCTCAAAATTGCGATTGATCAGGCAAAAGGTGCCGGTATGCCCAAGGACAATATTGAGCGCGCCATAAAAAGAGGTACGGGTGAATTGGGCGGAGCGCAAATAGAGTCGGCAATTTATGAAATTTACGGACCCGCGGGGGTTGGTTTCTTAGTAGAAACGGCAAGCGATAATAAGAATAGAACAATAATGGAGATAAAGACGGTAATAAATAAATTTAATGCTAAACAGGCAACCAGCGGAAGTGTTAAGTTTCAATTCAGCCAAAAAGGCAGAATTATTGCAAAATACTCTGGTCAAAGTGAACAAGCTGAATTAACTATAATAGATTCAGGTGCGCAAGATTATTCAGCTTCAGAGGATACTTTTTTTATTTATACGGAACCAAAGCAATTATCTATAATTAGAGCATTTTTAGAGAAAAATAAATTTTTAGTTACAGAAAGCGGATTGATTTGGGAACCTATAAATTTAATAATTTTAGATTCTTCTTCAGATATTGAAAAAATTGAAAAATTTACTGATACTCTTGAAGAATTAGATGATGTAACAGACGTTTATCATAATGGCGAACTAGCTTAAGGAGAAAAATGATAATTATAGGAATTGATCCAGGAATTGGACGATGCGGTTTCGGAGTAGTGGACAAACAAAGAAATCATTATAGCTTGGTTGATTTTGGTTGCATTGAAACAAAGTCATCATTGGAGCAGATTGATCGAATACTAATCTTAAAAGAAAAACTGGATCAAGTTATTATAAAATACAAACCAGACTTAGCTGTTGTTGAACAACTATTCTTTTTTAAAAATCAAAAAACTATCATACAAGTAGGACAAGCTCGGGGAGTAATTCTGCTGGCTTTAGCTGAAGCAAAAATTCCCACAAGTGAGCTTACTCCCTTACAGGTAAAAATGTCTTTAACCGGGTATGGCAAAGCAGAAAAAACCCAAATTCAAAAAATGGTTAAACTAATTTTAAAGTTGGATTCTATTCCAAAACCAGATGATGCGGCAGATGCTTTAGCAATCGCCCTTTCAATAAAATGAAAAATATAAATATTCCACAAAAAGTTAAGCCGATCATTAAAAAAACAGGATTTAAAATAAATCATATTATTGATAGATCGAGTCGTTTTTTTACAGCAATAGGTTTTTTAAAAGGAAAAAAACACAAATATTTTTTTAAAGTTTGCTTGAACAAAGACCCAAACAATTTACCAAATTTTAAAAATGAGATTAAGGCGTCTCTTGCTTTGCAAAAAGGGATCAGATTTAAGCTTACTCCAAGAATCATTCACTATAGTTTAAAAAAGCCACTTTATCTGATCAGAGAGTATTCTGAAGGAAAGATATTTGGGGATACACATACTTTGGTTCCTGAGTATCATAATCCAAATTGGAAAAAAGATTATAAAAAAGTATTTTTAACCGATTTTAGAATTTATCGAATTATTTATCTTTTAAAACGACTTAGAAAGATAAATGATTTTTCAGGGATATTTACGCATAAATTACAAGATTGGCATGCTGAAATTAAACCTAACTTAGAAATTTTAAAAAATTCAATTGATCCGCAAAAATTAATTAAACTTGAAGATGAAATCGAAAAAAGCTACAATAATCCCATTTTTAAAAAATATTTGTGTCATGGAGATTTTAATTTATCAAATTTTATCACCAGCAATGAAATTATCTATGTAATTGATTGGGAGTATGCCCATAAAGGAAATATCGGTTATGATTTTATGTATTTTTGGTTTGCCTTATGGCAGAGACCTGATTGGCAGAACAGTGTGTTAAAAAAATATTTAAAATCTTTATCTCAAGATGAAATAGAAGAATTTAATGCTTCCTTATCTTTTAATCTGTCAATAAATATTATTAAACAATATTCCCATTGGTTTCATTCAAAGGCGGATTATCTGCAAGGTAAACAGAAAAAAGTAGGAACTTATTATAGGTTTGAAACGATCGGATCGGCATTTTTGTTTTATGAAGAAATGCTTGAAAAATTTTTAACAAAAAAATACTTTAAAGCAGAAGATTTGATTCGTTAAACATATTTCCTTCTAAAGAAAATTTTACCATATAGTTTGGTCGGTCTAGTTAATCGATCAAGTTTTTTTTGAAATTTTTTTGTTATCTCCATTGCATCCTCCGGATGATCTAATATTTGAATAACAAGAGGATATATTTGATCTAAGTATTGTTCGAATTTTAAAATTCGAGGAATATTTATCGGTGTAATATAGTTCCAGTCGATCGTAGGTATGTGCAAGCTGTTGTGTCCGGTTATTCCAGCCTGCGTCCGAATACTGGGAGCATTATCTATCAAAAGCTTATAATTAACCAATGCAAGATTTTTACCTTCATCAAATCGATAGCGAAATTTAATTGCTCGATTGATATCGCGGGCAAGAGTTTCTATTTTGAATTTTTCGATAATATCGTCATTGTTTTTTATTTTTTTTAAGAGCTTTCTATGAAATCGTTTTAATTTTTTAGCTTCATATTTTACTAATTCAGGAGAGACGATTTCGGGATGAATTCGATAATTTTCTGCGCAAATTACTTCATCAAAAAGCATTATTAACTTTGGGTATTGCAAAAGTTTACTTTTGACATACTCGCGATTAGCCGCACTCCAAAGAACCAAGCGTACTTTTTTATCTTTTTTTAATTTTTTTAATACATCAAAAAGAGAAATTCTTAGATATGTTTTTTCAGTTTCTTTGCTTAATATGAGCAGAGTCCCATCCAGATCGACTACTAATGTGTTTGGTTTTTTTCTAGAAGAGATGATATATTTTTGATCATAGATTCTGGTTCTTTTTGGCAAGAGCAATCTATCAAGTTTTAATGCTTGCGTTTTTTTTAGCGTTGGGACATCTTGATATTGCCAGATTTTTAAGATAAGTTTTTGCATAAGTTTATATTACAAAATTATAATATTTTTACAAATTTTTATATTGCCAAATATTTTTAATTATATCATCATATAACTATAGACTTTATAACATATATATGGTAGGATGATTTATCCTCCCATAAGGAGGAAATAATTTTTAATTTATGGAAAACGAAAATATATTTGACAGACAAAAAGTATTACAAATGGTAAATCCGAGTCCAATTTGGCTTGGAGATTTTTCTAAATTTGTTTACGAAAAAATTGAGACAGATCTAGAATATTGCTTGATTAACTTGCATACTTGCTGGAATTTTAATATTGGACGACCAAAATTTATCGATTTAGCTAAAAAGATTGCAAATAAAGATTTAGAGCTTGAACCATTAAAAATGAAAAAAATTTCACAACTTGCAAAAGGATATATTGACGTTAAGATTAAAGTATCAGCATTTCGCCACAAAGATTTAAAAGAAATAAGGGATAAAGAATATCAAAAGAGCACCTTACCTGACGAAGTTTATATCGCTGAAGATCATAATCATCGCTTTACTTCTTATGCTCTTCAATACTTAAAAAATGATTTAATTGGGAAAATACCTGTTGAACTTTTTTTAGGAAAAGTGACTGATAAAAATATTTGAATTGACGCTTTACTGGAAAAAAGGTATAATTCTCTATAACATAAATAAAATTAAGTAAAATGAAACTAGTTGCTCAAAATTACAATTCTCAATCAAGAGAAATAAAAGTTATTTATATTAGTACATATATTCCGCGTGAGTGCGGTATTGCTACTTTTACCAAAGATTTGACTTCTGCAATTAATCTTTTGAATCCAAATAATTTGGCAGAAATCATGGCATTGGAAGAAAAAGGCGCAGAAGAAAGAAGTTATCCATGGGAAGTAAAGTATCGAGTCAAGGATTATGATCTTTTGAGTATAAAAAAAGCTACGGATTATGTCAATCAATCTGGTAGCGATATTGTTTCTATTCAGCATGAATTTGGAATTTTCGGTCCAGACGAAGGATCAAACGTCATAGAATTTCTCAAAAAAATAAAAAAACCAATCGTGGTTACTTTTCATACTGTCTTGTCTAACCCTTCTGATACAAAAAAAAGAATTGTAAAGACAATTGGAAAGTATTCAAGCGCTATTGTGGTAATGATCAATGATGCAAAAAAACGTTTAGTTGATGTTTATAACATTGATCCTGAGAAGATAGTTGTTATTCCCCATGGGGTGCCTGATATTCCTTATGGTCCTACAGGTGATTACAAGAAAGAATTAAAAATTTCTTACAACAAAATTGTACTTTCTACTTTTGGGCTGATAAATCGAGGCAAAGGGATTGAATATGTTTTGGAGGCAATGACAGATTTGGTTAAAGTTTATCCAAATCTGTTTTATATAATTATCGGGCAAACTCATCCAATAATCTTAAAAAAAGAAGGCGAGATTTATCGAGAAAGCCTGCAAAAATTTATAAATCAACACAAAATACAAAATAATGTAAAATTTGTTAATAGTTATCTTCCACTAGATAAATTGGTTAAATATTTGCGGGCAACAGACATCTATATTACCCCCTATTTAGAGCCACAACAGATCACTTCTGGAACTCTTGCTTATGCAGTTGGAGCGGGAAAAACTTGTATTTCGACAAAATATCTTTATGCCAAAGAAGTTTTAGGGTATGGGCGAGGTATGCTAGTTGATTTTTCTAAAAGTCAAGAAATTGTTGACGCAGTAAACCAACTTTTATCTGATAAATCTATTATGAATGAAATGAGTATGAAAGCTTATTTATATGGTCGTAAGATGATCTGGCCTTCTGTTGCGCTTGGATATTTGGATTTATTTAATTTAATTAAAAAGCATAATGACCAACCCTAAAATTGATCATTTATTGAGCAAATATACTAAAGAATTAAATTTTAGCCATTTAAAAAAAATGACCACAAAAAATGGTCTAATTCAACATGCTATAAATGATAGCCCTGATTTTAGATTTGGTTATTCGATTGATGACAATGCCCGAGGAATTATCGCAATTATTGAACACGATGAATTGTTTGATACGGATTATTTTTCAAGATATGGAAAAATATATCTTCAATATATTTTTGAAGCAAGAAAACAAGATGGATCATATCATAATTTTGCAGATATAGATAATAATTTTATAGATAATGTCGGCTCGCTTGATTCTCAAGGAAGAGTTGTTTTTGCATTGGCAAAAGTGTCTGTGGCAAGAGTGGTGCCAAGTGAATTACAAGTAAAAGCTCGTAGTCAGCTTTCAACTTTTAGATTTTATCAAGCTCCGGCGTTGCGTTCTTGTTCGTTTGCAACATTAGGATATTTACAAGCTAATATGTTTGAATTGGCAAGACCACTTTCTCGGCAAATTTTAAAGGCATACAAGCAACATAGGACAGAAGAATGGAAATGGTTTGAAAATAGCTTGACTTATTCAAATGCGATTATTCCTTTGGCATTATTGCAAGCAGGAATTGCCTTTTCTGATTCAAAAATGATCGAATGCGCTCAAGAAAGTTTTCTCTGGCTTCATGCAAATTGTCATAATGATAAATTTTTTGCGCCTATAGGGAATCACGGATGGTATTATAAAGAAAATTCCAAAGCGTTATTCGACCAACAAGTAGTCGATGTGGCGGATATGGTAATGTTTAGCTGTTCTGCTTATAAATATTTTAAACAAGATAAATGGCTTTTGATTGCTTTAGAATGGATGAGTTGGTTTTTTGGAAATAATAAACTAGGAAAAAATATGGTTACGAAAAACGGGGGGGTTTATGATGGCTTAACTGAACAAGGAGTTAATCTTAATCAGGGCGCTGAATCTATGATTATGTATTTTATAGCTTACTTGTCTCTTTCGAAAATTGCTTTGACGAACAAATAAGATTATTGATATAATAGAGAAGAAGGAGGGATTTTTGGCAAAATTGAGCATTGGTGTTATAGGATTGGGAAATTTCGGAAATTTTTTAATTGAATCTTTTGATAAAACAAAATTAGCAGAGATTAATGCAATTTCAGATAATGAAAAAAAGGCAGTTGATGAAACAGGAAATAAATTTGAAATAAAAAAACGTTATTATGATTTTAAGCTTTTATTAAAAGATCCTACCATTGATCTTGTAATAATAGCAACACCTCCATTTTCTCATTATGAAATAGCGAAACTTGCTCTTTTATCGGGAAAATATGTTTGGGTTGAAAAGCCCCCTACAATATTAAAATCACAACTTGAAAAATTAATTCAATTAGCAAAAAGTAAAAAACTCAAAATATTCATTGATTTTGAATTGAGATTTTCTCCTTTATGGGAAGCGATAGGAAAAATTATAAAGCAGGATATTTTTGGGCCTACCGAACATTTTCGTCTTGAAAATTTTGCATCAGATGAAAGATTGGGTCCAAAACATTGGTTCTGGGATAAAAAAACCTCAGGAGGAATATTTGTCGAACATAATATTCATTTTTTTGATCTTTATTCTCAACTTTATGGCAAGCCAAAGGTTGAATTTTCTTACTCTTTAAAAAGACAATCTCAGGTTGAAGATCGCGTATTAGCTGGGTTGGTTTTTCAAAACGGAATCTGGGCTACTGTTTATCATAGTTTTACTCGTCCTGGTGTTTTAGAGTCTACTGCTACAGATTTTAAGTTTCAACGAGGATATTTGAAAATTGAAGGATGGATTCCAGAAAAGTTATCAGGAAGGGCTCTTCTTTTGGAGAGTCAGGTTGATGCTTTGAAGCAAGTTATACCTATTAGCTCTCTATCTATAGATCGTAAAAAGTCAAAAGAAACTTTTTCGGGCAACTGGCAACAATTTGAAGCAAGAGCGGATGTAAAGATCAATTGGAGATTATCAGGCACAAAAAAACAAAATTATCGTCAATTGGTGAATTTAGTATTGGACGATATAATACGAGCAATATTTGATAAAAAATATCATTCGAAAATCGATCTTAGTGAGGCAATGGTGCCACTAAATATTGCATATGAATGCAATCAAATCGCAGACAATATAATAATAAGGAGAACTAATGGCTAAGTATGGAAGTTTTTCTCAACTTGGAGATGAGTATATTATCAGTAGGCCCGATACTCCAAAGCCATGGATAAATTATTTAACCAATGGAAATTATTGTAGTCTAGTTTCTCAGACCGGAGGAGGATATTCTTTTGTTGGTGACGCCGGTTTAAACCGAATTTTACGCGAAATTCCGGGAGACACTACAATCACGGATAGACCCGGAAGATATATTTATATTCGAGATAATGATACCGGAGAGTTTTGGGGAGCAAACTGGCAACCTGTTAGAAAAAAAATGGATAGCTTTGAATCTAGGCATGGTATGGGATACACAAAAATATCAGCATCAAGAAATGGCATTTATACGACTACAAATTTTTTTGTACCAAGAGGTGATGATTTAGAGATTTGGCAAATTGATTTAAAAAATAAAAGTGAAAAAGACAGAAATTTATCAATATTTATTTATGTAGAATGGTCTTTGGCTCAAAATCAAGCAAACCTTACAGAGGCATCCTTTAATGGATTATTTGAAGATGTTTATTTTAGAAAAAATGCAATTTTTGCCACTAAACGTCGTTGGGGAAGGCAAGATCGTCCGGGCGATCCTTGGGACAAATATGCTTATCTTACTATAAATAAAAAAGTAGATTATCATGATTGCATTAAAGAGGGTTTTATCGGAATGTATGGTTCGACTGGAAATCCTAAAGTATTAAATGAAGGTAATTGCAATAATACTGAGGGAGAGGGTCATCAGTCGGTTGGAGTTTTGCAAAAAAATATCAAGCTAAAAGCAGGAACAGTTTATGATTTTGATGTTCTGGTAGGCGTAGCTGAAAGGGATGTTTCCGTTGAACGATATGGAGATGCTTATGGCATTGCTCACGCTTTGAGGATAATTAATAAATATACAACTCGTGAGAAAACTGATAAAGCGTTTTTAGAATTAAATAAATGGTGGGAAAATTACCTATCTCAATTGACAGTCAAGACTCCAAATCATGATTTCAATATATCTGTAAATTATTGGAACAAGTACCAATCATGGATGACTGCGCAGTGGAGCTTAATGGACTCTTATTATATCGGAGGGGAGTCAACTATCGGTTTTAGAGATATGAGCCAGCACATCTTGGGAACACTACCTAACGATCTGGAATTAAGTAAAGATCGATTGGTCCAATTATTGACTCATCAATTTTCAGAAGGCAAGACAGTGCATAATTGGAATAAGTGTCTGAACACAGGACTTGTGACTGACCATTCCGATGATGCGCAATGGCTTATTTTTGCGACAATAAGCTATATTTTAGAATCTGGAGATTTTTCTTTACTGGAAGAGAAAATTCCATATTATGATGGAGAGCAGGGAGCTGTATTGGAGCATATTTTAAGAGCGCTTGATTATACATTGATTCATATTTCAAGTAGGGGCATACCAAAACGTCGTACAGCTGACTGGAATGATGCTTTAACAGGAGGAGGGCTCGGACAGGGTGAGTCTGTGATGGTTGCCAACCAACTTTTGTATAATATTAAGCATTTAATTCCTATTTTTAAAAAAATTCGCAAGGATGATCTGATAATAAAATATCAAAAAATTTATGATGAGATGAGCAATATCTTAAATAAAGAATTTTGGGATGGTAATTGGTATATTAGAGCAACAACTGATGATAAAAAACCGATTGGTAGCAAGAAGAATAAAACTGTACAAATAGATATCAATGCTCAAACGTGGTCAATTATGTCCGGAGTCTCTGAATATCGAAATAGAGGAAAAACCGCTATGGACAATGTTTGGAAAAAGCTTCACACTAAATATGGATTTATGATGTTTGCTCCTTGTTTTCATAAGCCAGATTCAGAATTTGGAATTATCTCTCAGTTTACACCCGGGACAAAAGAAAATGGAGCGATTTTTAATCATCCGATTTCATGGGCGATCATCGCAGAAGTTCTTCTTGGAAGACCTGAGAAAGCATTTCAAATATGGGAAGAAACTTCATTTATGACTCGCGGAAAAGATCAGGATAAGTATAGAGTAGAGCCATATGTCTATGCTGAATTTGTATACGGTCCTTCAAATCCTGAATTCGGACGTGGTTCATTTACATGGGCAACAGGATCTGCAAGCTGGTTTTGGCGAGCTTGTACAGATTATATAATCGGTGTTCGTCCTGTAATAAATGGATTGCTAATAGATCCAAATATTCCAAAGCAGTGGCATGAAGTTATTCTAAAAAGACATTTTAGGGGATCTACTTATGAGATTACTATTCATAATCCTCATCAAAAATCAAAGGGAGTAAAGGATATTCTATTGGATGGAAAAAAGATTGAAGGAAATATTTTACATTCAAAAGAAAAAGGAGAATACAAGGTAGATGTAATATTGGGATGATGTTGGTCTTGATATAAATATTAAAAGTCTATAGACTCTAAGCTATGATTGGATACTTAAAGGGAAAAATTTTAGATATTTCAAAAGATAGTGTGATTGTTGAAGTGCAAGGAGTTGGGTACAAGGTATACACTAAAACATCCTTGATAAATGAAGATGAAGAAAAAGAATTATACATTTATACCTCAGTCAATCAAGACGCTATTCGTCTTTTTGGATTTTCTTCAAGAGAAGAGCTTGCAATATTCGAGCAATTGATCGAAGTTTCTGGGGTCGGACCCCGTCTTGGACAACAAATTTTATCATTTATGGGAATAGATTCTTTTAAAGATGCAATTGATAAAAATGATAGCTCTCTTTTTTCCGCAGTACCAAAAGTTGGACCCAAGCTAGCTACAAAAATAATCGTAGAGTTAAAAGATAAAGTTTCTTGGCAGAATGTATCAAATTTGATGATAAAAGATGACTCTACTTCTACAATGATTTCTGCGATGGAACAATTAGGTTATAAAAAAGCAGAGTTTATTTCATTGATTAGTAAAATTCCATCAGAAAAATCAGAAAGTGAAAAAATAAAATGGCTCCTATCAGAGATGCAAAAAAATTAGTTGAAGTCTATGATAAATCGGTACGATATATACCCGGAATTGGCGAGAAGCTCGCCAATTTATTTTTACGAATAGAAGTAGAAAATATTTTTGATCTTTTGCATTTTTATCCTCGCAAATGGCTTGATCTTCGTTTTGTTACAGATATTAAAAAAGCTAAGATTGGAGATTTGGCGATTATAGAAGGCAAGGCTGAAAATATTTCTATGTTTGTAACCAAAAAAAGAGGAATGAGGGTAATAGAAGCTAATATTGTTTCAAATACAGGTTCAATTAAAGGTTTGTGGTTTAATCAAATCTATATGTATCAATCCTTGATGAAAATCACGGGGGCAATATTTGTTGGAAAGGTCGAATATAATCGTACTTTTGGAAAATATATTGCAAGTCCTAAAATATATTATCAAAACGAAATTATTCCTATTTATCCTCTCACTGCCGGACTTTCGCAATACAGAGTTAAAAATGCGGTAAAAACATCAATTCAAGCAGTCGGACAAATTAAGGATTTTTTTTCAACTAAAGAGTTAAAAAAAATAAATCTAATGAATTTAGATACTTCACTAAAACAAATTCATTTTCCTACAGATTTCAAAATTTTAAATGAAGCGAAAAAACGGCTTGCTTTTAATGAAATGTTTTTTATTCATTTTAATTTACTCAAGCAAAAACAAAACCAACCAATAGCAAGAAGCATCGCATTTAATCCTGATTTTGAAATGATTAAAAAAATATGTGAAAAACTTCCTTTCAAATTAACTACCAGCCAAAAAAAAGAAATATATATAATATCCCAAAAATTAAATTCAAAGATTCCTATGCAGAGATTATTGCAGGGAGATGTTGGAAGCGGGAAGACGATCGTTGCCGCATTATCATCTCTCCAGATAGTAAAAACAGGATATCAAGTGTTTTATATGGCTCCTACTGAAATTTTAGCTCGTCAGCATTATTCAACATTTTTGAAAATATTTCATAATAAATTTAAGGTTGCATTGGTTGTAAGCTCACAAAAAGATGATTGGAGAAACAGTGATTTTGTGATCGGAACTCAAGCATTGATTCAAAAAAATATATCTTATGAAAAAGTTGGCTTGGTAATAATAGATGAACAGCATCGCTTTGGTATAAATCAGCGAAATGTTTTAATCAAAGAACACAACGGCATCACTCCTCATTATCTTTCAATGTCAGCAACCCCGATTCCAAGATCTCTCGCTCAGATTATTTATGGCCAGCTGGAATTGGGTCGTTTGTGTGAAATGCCAAAAGGACGAAAACCAGTAAAAACCAAATGCTTTGAAGATACCCAAAGAAACAAAGTCTATACTTTTATAGATGAAAGAATATCGTTAAAAGAACAAGTTTTTATTGTTTGCCCACGGATTGAACCAAAAGATGATATTGGCGAGGAGAGTGCTACTGGTCAAGAATTTTTAGAACTAGATAAAAAATCAGTGATAGATGAATTTGAAAAATTACAAAAAAGTATATTTTCCCATAGAAGGATAGCAATGCTTCATGGGAAAATGAAGCCAAAGGAAAAAGAAAAAATATTGACTGATTTTCGTGAAAAAAAATTTGACATTTTGGTAACTACTGCTGTAATTGAAGTAGGAATTGATATTCCAAATGCTTCAACTATTTTAATTGAATCTTCCGAAAGATTCGGACTTGCCCAATTGCATCAATTTCGAGGGAGGGTTGGGCGAGCGGAACAGCAGGCATATTGTTTTCTACATATTTCAGGCATTCAAAATAGTAGATTAAAAATTATGGAAAAAGAAAATGATGGATTTAAGCTGGCTGAATTTGATTTACAAAATCGCGGTCCGGGCGATTTTATAGGATCAAGACAATCTGGATTACCAGATTTTAAAATGGCAGAATATTCAAATTTAGATATGTTAGAGGATGCAAAAAATGAAGCGGAAAAATACTTTAAAACCAAAAAAACAATTAGCCCGTATTTGGAATATGCGGCTTCAAGATTTATCCGTTTACGTAAGGTCTAAAATTAAGATTATTAATCTATCTTTAGATCAAGGTAAAAATATCATCACAGTTTTGCTTTTAATGATAATTTCTATATTTTCTACTAAATTTTATTTTGAGAAAAAAAATTTGTTATGCGCACAAAATGAAGATTGGGAAAAAACTCAAGACGAACTGCATCAAAAGTTAGCAGAATCCGAAAATCAAAAAAATTTGCTCCAACAACAAATAAACACTATAGCTAGCCAATCTGAACTAATTGTCGAACAGTCTACAAGTGAAGAACAGGTGGTATCTAAAATAAACATTAACACTGCGACAGAAACAGAGTTAGATAAATTGCCAGGTATTGGGCCTGTTTATGCGAATAGAATTGTGGAATATCGCCAATTGAATAATGGCTTTAAGTCTTTAGAAGAACTCAAGAATATAAAAGGAATTGGTGAAAAAACATTTGAAAAATTGAAAGACTTGATATCCCTTTAAAGGTTCGGGTCTTTAAAATTTTTTATTAACTGGTAAAATAAAATAGACCATTTTTGAAACGAAATCGCTATTAGTATTTTAATAGATGGCTGGATACGACTTATTTTATCTTTATTTAATTTTTGTGTATTTTATTGTCAGATAAAATGGATGAGGTTTTGAGTGAAACTTGAGATTTTTTGATTAATTTATTTAATATGCCGAGGTGGTGAAATGGCAGACACGCTAGGTTTAGGACCTAGTGCCCGCAAGGGCGTGGAGGTTCAAGTCCTCTCCTCGGCACCAGCGAGGACTGTGGTTTTGCAAAGAAAAACATGGCCGAGCCAACAGATTTACAAAGCAAGTGGCTGTAGAAAAAACTTACGAAGTAATTTTTTGAACTCATTTCGCCAACTCGCGAATGAAAAATGATAAAATCTCGAGGAATCCATCAGCTGACTAAAATGGGTTATATTATTAATTAGCGAATACTTAAAAAAACGAACAATTATAAATTTTATTCTTGCAACAAATTATTTACATGCTAAACTTAACAATTAAGTATGAATAACTGTTTCACAAAACCAAAAGTGGTTTTAATTGGTGGAGGGTCAGGATTAGCCACAGTATTAAAAGGACTAAAAAATTTAGATTTTGAAATTTCTGCGATTGTGACAATGACAGACGATGGTCGTAGTTCGGGAAGACTAAGAGGTGCTATCGCTGTAAACCCTCCTGGCGATATTAGAAAATGTATTACTAGTTTATCTCAAGAAGAAGAAATGCTTACAAAGCTTTTTGAGTATAGATTTAAAAAAATTAGAGGATTAAATGATCATAGTCTTGGAAATTTAATTTTGGTAGCGCTTACAGAGATTACAGGTAGCTTTGAAAAAGCTATTAACGCTACTTCTAAAATTTTGAATATTGCCGGAAACGTAATTCCTTCAACTTTGCAAGATGTTCGACTAGCGGCAAAATTGCAAAACAATCAAATAGTATTAGGCGAAGAAAAAATTCCAATATTCGGACATAGGAGTCCGATTCAATCTATTATGACAATTCCTGAAAAAGTCAGAGCAAATCCTATGGCAATTAATGCTATCAAGCAAGCAGATTACATAATAGTAGGACCGGGGAGTTTATATACCTCTGTGTTATCAAATTTTATCATAAAGGATATAAAAAAAGAATTTATCAAATCAAGAGCAAAAAAAATTTTTGTATGCAATATTTCTACAGAGAGAGGAGAAACTGAAGGATTTTCAGTCGAAAGGCATTATCGGGAGATTTGTAAATATACAAAAACAGATCTTTTTGATTTTGTATTAGTAAATAATAATATTCTAGTTCAGGGTAAAGAGGGAAAGCTTGGGGCTATTACAAATATTAAGTTGTCTGAAAAAAAATTAAATGGTACTAAAGTCATCTCTGTAGATTTGATTGATTTAAAGCATCCACTATATCATTCAAGTGAAAAATTAAAAAAATCATTATCTAAAATCATAATGGCTTCTCGTTAACTTTTCCTGTATTTGGATCTATGATGAGTTCTCGATTTAGAGGCGAATTTGGGATTTCAGTTAATATTTTTTTTGTAACTAGGTCAGTTAATTGATTTGGAAATACTCCATATTTATTTTTGTATTCTATTGCCATGTCTTCTAAAAAAGTTTCTAATTCCAGCTGTTTTAAAAATAAACTCGCTCTTTGTTTTGTATATTCGTCTGTAGATGTTTCAAGGATAACTTGGTATATATTATAAGCGATTTCTCTTTGATCAGCTTTTTGATAATATATACCAGCTAAGAGTTTGGCTATCGGTAAAACATCTTTTTTTTGTGAAGCGATTTCAAGATATTTTCCAGCATTTTGATAGTCTTTTTTTTCAATATGATAAACTGCGCCCATATAGTATGGTATCTGCCAATCATCTGGAAAATTTTTTCTTCCTCTTTCTCCAATTGATAAAGCTTGATCGCTCATATTTTCATTTGGCAACACTAGCAAACTGAAAATATACGGATAGTAAAATTTTGGGTTTATAATAGTTACATTATCCATCATAGATGTTAACTGGAAATATTTGCCGTATGGATCTCCTCCTCCATAAAATTGAATTGCATTTAGCCAATACCAATCAGCTATCAAATTATCAAAACCAAAAGTCAGCTTACTGATTTTATCACCGTCAAGAACGTTTGGAGCTATAACATCATTGTATTGGATATTTAATTTTGGTTTTGAGTATTTTTCCCAAGAATCAAAGTCAAGTTGGATTACATATATAAATACAAGAAGTGAAAATATTGTTAAAAACAAATATTTTGAACTAAGTATCATCAATATTCCCTTTTTGAAATTATTATATTCGTCAAAATAAGACACAAGCTAATGTATAGCAAAAAATAAATAAAATCATATCCAAAGTGTTTTAGTATTATTCCTGATCCAAAGACGATGTCGTTTCTGATGTTGAATTTTTCTAAATTAGGAAATATATAATAGCAAAACTGATAAAATAATTTTAAAATTGGATTTGCTGTTTTGATTATAATAATTTGTAATATTTCCGATGAATGTCCAATCAGATAGATTATAAAAGAATATACTATACTTGAAATTGGCGAAGTAAAGCTTGAAAAAAGCATCACTATGGATAAAACTATCAAAGATTCGAAATAATTTAATAGCACTGCTTCTAGAATTATCCATTCATAATTTCCAATTTTAAATTTTATCAAAAGTATGATTATTGCGCTAAGAAAAGCATAGATAAATAATAATACAGTACTTAATCCAAGAAATTTTCCTATTGTCAGTTCGGAAAATTTTAACGGTTTTGAAAATAAAAAATAAATCGTTTTTTTATCAATTTCTTTATGCACTAAGTTTACTCCTGAAAATATGACAATTATTAATCCAAACAATGCTACCGCTGAAAGGGAAAAATCAATGATCATTTTATTATCTTGATCTAGTGATACCCCTGCAACTAAAAGAGAAATTATTATCATTGCCACTGCTAAAATCACTATTAAATAAATTATCTTGTCTCGTATCGATTCTTTAAATACTATGTTGGCGATTGAAAATATTTTATTTATTGATATTTTGTTCATCTTCTTTAATTAGTTTTACAAATAGTTTTTCTAAGGTTTTATGTTTTGTGATTATTTTTTTTGGATTACCTTCTTTGATCAACCGTCCATGATTGATAATTCCTACAGTGTCGCAAATTTCTTCTGCATCAGATAAAATATGAGAATTGAAAAAAATTGTTTTACCCTTTTTCTTTTGATCGAGAAGGATTTTTTTGATAGTTAATCTACCTATGGGATCGAGTCCGTCAAGAGGTTCGTCAAGTAGAATCAGTTCTGGATCGTTAATAAGAGCAGTTGCTAGTCCTAAGCGTTGATTCATTCCCTTAGAGTATCCGCGCACGGCTTGATTACACGCATCTTCCAATCCGACAAGCTCTAAGAGATCGTCAATTCTTTGTTTTTTTATATTTTTTTCTAAATTAAAAAGTTGTCCGGCTAAATCTAAAATTTCTCGACCAGTAAGATAATGATAGAAATATGGTTGCTCGCTCATAAATCCGATTCGATACTTGTTTATCTCTAAATTCGTTGAATTAAATAATTTTATTATTCCATTGTCGGGCTTAATCAATCCTAGAATTAATTTGATGGTTGTAGTTTTTCCGGCTCCGTTTGGTCCCAAAAAACCATAGATATTTCCCTTTTCGATTGATAAACTCAACTTGTCAACAACTGCTTTTTTTTCTTTACCGGAATAATAAATTTTGCTAAGATTTTTGATATCAATAATTTTCATCTATTTAAAGATAAATAAAGTTTACATAAAATGCAAGATAAACAAAAAATCAAAATTATTGCGATTGTCGGACAGACAGGAAGCGGAAAAACAGCGCTTTCGATAAATATTGCCAAGAAATTCAGTGGTGAGATTATTAACGCGGATAGTAGAGCTATTTACAAAGATTGCGATATTGCTACTGCCAAACCGACCAAAGAAGAACAAGATGGGATACCTCATCATTTTTTTGATATTGTAAAACCAGACGAAGTATATACTGTATCGCAGTATAAATTTGATGCAGAGAAAAAAATTCAAGAGATTGTTAAGCGAAAAAAATTGCCGATTATTGTCGGTGGCACGGGTCTATATTTTGATGCACTACTGTTCGGTTTTAATTTTCCACCAAAAGGAGACGAGGAATTAAGAGTAAAACTAGAGAAGTTATCAATCGATGAGCTGTTAAAAAAATTAGATACACTTGACCCAGATGCCTTAAATGAAATTGATCGCAAAAACAAACGAAGGATTATTCGTGCCCTTGAAGTGTGTATTTTGACAAATAAAAAATTTTCTAGCTTTAAAACGAAAAAACAGACAAATTTTGATGTTTTATGGATCGGCATCAAATGGAATTCTGAAAAATTAAAAGAACGATTATCTCTTCGAGCGGATAAAATGCTGGAAAGCGGTGTTTTAGAGGAGACAAAAAATTTAATTAAAAAATATCCACAGGCCTTTGCCAAAAACTTTCCAGCGATAACTTCGATTGGTTATCCAATATGGAAAAGATATCTTGATGGTGAAATTACTCTAGATCAAGCAAAGCAGCTTTTTGTATTTGGCGACTGGCATTTGGCTCGCAAACAGGCCTTATGGTGGAAGAAAAATACAAATATTTATTGGCTTGAGCCAAATAATGCCACCAAACAAAGCAGAAATTTAATAGATCGTTTTATTTTATAAATTTTTAATTTTTCTAAGTCAAAATTTTAATATTTTTAGGTCAAAAATCATTGACTTCTTAGATTAAGAGGTATATACTTTTGGTGATTTCGAAAGGAATCAAGATTCGTGCGTTCACTTTATGTGGGCGAATTTGAAAATCTGAAATTCGTGCTTGCGGCTTATTTAGGAAGGAAAACATGAAGAAAAGGCGTGCAGTTAAGGCGTTGGTCATCATTGTGATGGCCAACCTTCTTGCCTATATTCTGGCTACGGATATGTCGGAGTATAGGAAGGAAGCAAAGGCAATCGTCCAGAAAGGCGAAATCTTCACTCTCGTTGGATATGAGAGGGAGGAGTACGTCTGTATGGGTATGGGGGAGTACGAAGTCAAGGTTCCAGGATGGATCGTTGACTTTCGAAAGGAGGGAATCCCTATCGGCTCCAAATTTCGGTGGGAGTACAAGGGTGGAGTTGTCGGTTTCGGGGCGACCGAATGCCCCGAAGAGTACCTGAGACCAGTCTTGGTCAAGAAAGGACAATGAAAATGAGACCGAGTACGTTGATAGTGTTGGCGATATTGCTTTGTGCGTCAACCAGCGTAGTTGGTGATTTAGATATCACCAAGGCCCCTCCTGAGTGGCAGCCGTTAATCGCGGTTGGAAGCTCGGAAGGGATAAGTGGTCGATTTCAGGCCACTCTGGCCGGCCCAGTTTTGCATGTTACCGCAGAGGTGACTGCAGACGGATTTGAAACAGCGGTTGCGGGTAACGCGCCGTTGGCACAGAACCGGTTCGAGGTGATACTTGGCAACGCGTCGAATGATGCGAAGCCAGTCGCCAAGAAGGCGGTTCTAGCCGTGACCAACCAGGTTCTGGGAGAGGGTGTGTCAGGTGGTTTTTCAGGTGGAGTCTTCCATCTGGATATCAACTTGGCTAGCTTCTACCCAGAGCTTACTAACAAATCGGCCTTCTTCGCCGACGTCGTAGTGATCGAAAACTACCCTGATTTCAGGAAAGCTTCCTGGTCAGGAACGTCTGGGCTGGCGCGTTACGGCGCCAACTTCACCATTGGTGATCTTTCAGATCCCGAGATGGCGAACATCTCTGATTTGCCCAACTTGCCTGATGGCAAGAAGGTGCAGATCAGCGGTGTGTTGACCGCATCTCTGGATTCAGGACGTATGGTCAGCCTCCAGGCAGAGTCACATGGCTACAATGCCATTTGGCTTAAGCCAGTAGTTGCCGAAGTGCTTTCGTTCAACGGGAGTAAAGGCAAGTACGTGGAGCTGTCGGGCGTTTTGGCGACTGACAATCAGATGCGCGTGGTTAAAGACGCAAGTCTGATCTTTTCTTCGCCGAGTGACCTTAACCTGAAGCCTCTCGAGATTCGTCCATCACAAGTGGGCGGGACGACGGTCGGCAACAGTCCAGGGCCTCACTTGAGGGGTGCCTACAACTTAGGCATGTTGACCAGGATAACTGGGAAAGTCAACGGTTCCAGCATGGAGGGACTAAATCTGGTTTCACCAGAGATGGTCCTTACTGATGGGCCTATGAGCTTGACAGGGGTCAGCTATGTCGATCAGACAGGGCTAAAATTCCTGGTTCTGAAAGGAGAACGACAATGAGGATATTTCTTATGGCCGCGTTGATCGCGGTAACAGTGACGACAGTAGCGCTGGCGGACTGCACCCTCAAAGTTCAGTTAGTGGCTGACAAGGCTATAACCTGGACTGACGAGTGCTGCCCGTTTGAGTTGCGTATAACGGATTCAGCAGGAAAGCCAATCGAAGAAGTCTCCTTCTATATCACGGAGGGCACGC
The DNA here is from genome assembly GCA_964652345.1 of uncultured Candidatus Saccharibacteria bacterium. GTDB lineage: Bacteria > Patescibacteriota > UBA1384 > CAZZBO01 > CAZZBO01 > CAZZBO01. The sequence goes on from CAZZBO010000007.1 coordinate 29,645, forward strand.
TAGTGCCATTTGTGATTGAGGGAAGTAGCGATGAGAACGGAATTTTCGCAGGCAATCTGATGCCTGACGGAGATCCCGGCGATTATCGTTACATCAGCCTCGACTTTCCTGAACACCCTGAGTGTTCCAAAAGACTCAGGGTGTGCCGTAACGCCAAAGGGGAGTACATTGGCTCATTCATCGGAGTGGGCAACGGTAGTGCCTTTCAAGACGGCATTATGCAGTGGGATGATCTAAGTCAGGGGTACCATTACGGGACTTGGACGTTTTCATCAGGGGACGTCTACGATTCAGTAGTTTGGGATTTCAATCATCCTGAGTGGTATAGAACGAAGTTCGCATCTGAGTTGGTGAATAAGTCCTCGGTTGCGTTTCAGGCTAATGCTACGGCATGTGCCAACAACAGCGCCACTAACGATCACGACCAGACACTGTCTGCAAGTGTGGTCAGCAGGACTAACTTCAGTTGGCAAGGGGTCACCCCACCACCTGACTTTACTCAGGGAACCACTAACTATAGCTTCAGCCTTGTGGCAGAAGCTCAAGCGGGTGGTTGCGGTGATGAAGCGGCAGGTAGGGGCGAAGCCCAAGTATGGGCAAGCGTTTCCTTGCCCGCTGAAGCCCGTCGTCAACTGGATCCCTCAATTAGGACCGGTGTGAAATCCGAACAGGAGGGTGGTAAGAACACACCCTGGCAGGATCCGGATACAAGCGGGGGATCACCGACAGTCGTCAAGCTAATTCGCGGAGGCAACAGTTTCACTACTGTTCACCCGTGGAAAGTAGTAGGATCGGCGACTATCTCTGCAGAAGGAGATGGCGATCGCCAAGACAACTGCCCGAAAGGGTATGAGGGTTATGCCAGCTCCAGGTTGGAGGCAAGTTGCTCGGCAACTGCCTATGCTGGGTCGCCCGGGTGTCCGGAGATGGAGGAGATGCAATGAAGAGGGTAATTCTGATTCTTGCGCTATTCTCTCTTATCTGGTCATCGGCAAGCGCCGAGAGCTTCCGAACTCTAACAGCAAGCGATCGAGCCGTGGCCGAGATTCTGGGACATTCCATTCATAAGGTTCCAGAATTCAAGGTATACGGCGAAGTCAGCCTCGATCAGTTGAAGTCGGCACTCCACTTTGCCGGCTTCGCCGTTGAAGGCACTTGCGTCAGGCGCCTGCAGGGCGCCGAAGCCTTCGACCATAACTGGGGTTACTGGCTGGCTGGCAAAATCTTGCCCAAAAGCAGTGACCGTTCTCAGCTCTACTACCAATTTCTAAGGGAGACCCCGTCGCGAGTAAGCGACATAGTCTTTCCTGAGGAAGTGAAGGAGTTGAGAAAAATGTATCGCCGATCTGCGATTTTCGACTTCCGTTCTACGGGGTCGGAGACGGGAGAGGCGGTATTTCTTCCGGGATCCACGATAATGATCGTGGATCAGCCGCCGATTGAGTTGGCGGCATTCAACAAGTGGCTCGTTCGCGAGCTAGCCCTTAGGGGCATAACTAACCAAAGCGGTAACTGGAGCTTTGATGGAGAGTGGCTTAATGCCAACCCCAAAGCAACTAAACCGCAAGTGAGTGGAGTGACAGGGCTCGGAGAGTACCTGCGCTCTCTCTAGCACATTTCCACAGCCTCCCGACAGAGAGGCAACCTGTAGCAAGGTCTTCGAGGCCGGCGATTCAATTCGTCGGCCTCTTTTTTTAAAAAAATTTTATTTAAATAAAAAGATTTTACTGATATTAATAAGTATCAAGATCATAATCGTCTCATCCCTATGAGTTGACTAGAAAATACTTCGAAAAATAATTAAGTACAAAAATAAATAAATTCGTATATACTAAAATTATTATGGCGCTTTCAAAAGTGTATTCTTTTAGCTTAAACGGACTTGATGCAATTCCTGTAGAAGTGGAAGTTGATATTCGAGCTGGTTTACCCGCTTTTAATATTGTCGGCTTGGGTGATAAAGCAATTGAAGAATCTAAAGAACGGATAAAATCCGCTATCACCAATAGTGGGTTTCAGTTTCCGACCAAAAAAGTTGTAGTTAATTTGGCTCCAGCTCATATTAAAAAAGAAGGCTCTTGGTTTGATCTACCGATCGCACTAGGCATACTTTTGGCGAGTGGGCAATTACCAAAAGAGTGCTTATATAATAGTTTTATTGTTGGTGAGCTTGCATTAAATGGCAATTTGCGATTTTGTCCCGGAATATTGATAGTAACTGATAGCGCAAAGAAGCTAAAAGCAAAACAATTGATTTTGCCAAAAGACAATTATCTTGAAGCAAAATTAGTTAAAAACATAGACATTGTCGCAAGTGAAAATTTGTTTGATTTAAGTAGAATATTAAAAAATGAAATAAGCCCTAAAATTTATGAACCAGATCGTAAGACTAAACAAAAAACGGAAGAAGCGTTAAGCTTTAGCGATATTAAAGGGCAACTTCAAGCAAAAAATGGTTTGATCATCGCTCTTTCGGGTGGGCACAATTTGCTTTTTTATGGTCCGCCCGGAACTGGAAAATCACTTTTGGCTAAAGCCAGTATTACTTTAATGCCGGAGCTTGAAACTGAAGAAGCTCTCGAAGTAACCAAAATTTATTCTATGATTGGTAAGCTCAATCAAGATAATCCACTTTTGACCACTCCTCCATTTCGTTCTCCTCATCATTCCTCTAGCCACATTTCGCTGATAGGAGGAGGCGCAAACCCCATTCCTGGAGAAATTACATTGGCTCATCGGGGCATATTGTTTTTAGATGAATTGCCGGAATTTTCTCGTCAGTCTTTGGAGGGGCTTAGACAACCGCTTGAAGATCATAAAATTTCAATTGCTCGCGCTAAAGCGCATTTGGAATATCCGGCGAACTTTATATTGATTGGAACCATGAATCCCTGTCCTTGTGGATTTTATGGGGATGAAAAGAAAAATTGCACTTGTTCAATGGGACAGATCCAGCAATATCGAAAAAAAATATCAGGACCAATTCTTGATCGCTTTGATATTTTTGTAAAATTGCCCCGTTTGTCGCAAAAAGAACTCTTAGGACAAGATAAATCAATAAATATTGAAAGCACTTGCGCAAAAATCAAGCTTGCCCGTAAAGTTCAATATCGCAGAAATAATTGTTTAAATAGTCAGATAAGCATTAAAAAAATTGAAGAAACGATAGATATTTCTTCGCAAGCTTTGGATTATCTATTATCCGTAGTCGAAAAATTCGATATATCTCCAAGAAGTTTTCATAAAATTATGCGAATTAGTCGCACAATAGCGGATTTGGAAAATCAAAAAACTATTGAAATTAGCCAAATTGGCCAAGCTCTTCAATTTCGATCTACGAATGAAATTATTGCGTAAAAATAGAAAATAGCCAATTTGAAAAATCAATAACCCAGTTGTATTTTAAGTCAAAATATTTTCCAAGACTAAAAGCTAGTATAATCAAAAGACATATCACCAATACTAGACGGACATCTTTTTTGATAATACTTATTTTCGCTTGGTCATGAGAATCGATAATCGCATCTTCAGAGGGGATAGGTGTTGTTTCAGGAGCTTGAATGTTTACTTGAGAAGAAGACACTTTGGATTCAACGATTGGCTTGGTTTGAATAGTTTGCGTTTGCGATTGAGCGATATTTTTTTGTATCAACTCTTGACGAAGTTTTTTTCTAAGTTTTTTCTTGTTCTTTGCCATTTGGATTGTTAATTTTTTTATGTTAAGATTAATATAGAGCAAAATTTAAAAAATGCAAATTATAATATGACAAAAGAAGAGTTAAATCAATTAGATGATCAAATAGCATCGATTCAAAGATCTACCAAGACAACCTTTAAATCTTTTATTGCTTTTCATGAAAAATTACGGATGAAATATCGTTGGTATTACAGCTGGCATACAAAACAGTTTGCTTCTTATGTGCATATTCTTGCCCTATTTTTGTATATTGCTTTTAGCTCTATCGTAATCTACAACGCTGTTACTATAAACCCAAAAACTACCAAAGCCGGCGGTGCGAACGAATGTGTATCCAATGCCAATGGTAATTGGTCTGATTCTGCAATATGGAAAGATTGTGGAGAAACTATACCCCAAAATGGCGACAATGTCACTATTGCGCATAATGTAATTGGTAATGTATCAACAGATTTAGGC
>CAZZBO010000008.1:0-31127 GCA_964652345.1 uncultured Candidatus Saccharibacteria bacterium
TGAGAATACATTAATACTTAATCAAAAAGTGTTACCTATGTACCCATCCTGGGCAGGGTCTTGACAAGTTTAAGCTTATATGGTAAAATACATATTGTTCTCCCAAAAAGGGAGAATTTTTGTTTTAGAGACACCTTTAAAACAAAATGGCAAAAATAATCTTTGGTCGAAAGACTTGGGGCTTATTTGCCAAAATTAATACCAAATTGGTATTTAAGAAAGGAAATGAATAATTTATACAATGAATTTAACCCTTAGGAGGGTTATAAAATATCCAGTAAATGTATTTCGTTCTTTAAAAAGCTCTAAACTTAATAGTTATTTTGCGATCATAGTTCTTGCTAGTTTGAGTATGCCTATGGCGCTTGGTATGACAAAAAATGAAAGTGTTGTTAGCCAGCCAATTTATTCCCTTAAACTTGAAAAAAATAATCAACTTGTTAGTTCTTCTAGGGGGATAAACCTAGAGAAAGTTGAGTCGAGAAATACTGAAGAAGTCAAAATTGAAACACAAAAAGCCATAGATGCTCAGAAAAATCGTAAACTTGCTATTGCCCGTGAAGCATCAACAAATAGATATACTTCTCCTGTGCAAAATACTATCGTTCCTTCGGATAATGAAAAACGTATTTTGGTAAAAAACGCTGCAAACTCTGTAGGTATACCTTGGCAGTTGCTTGAAGCTGTGTGGCAGGTAGAGTCTGGTAAAAGTTGGGATACAGCAAGGAAATCTTATGCCGGAGCTCAAGGTCCGATGCAATTTATGCCCGGAACATGGAAAGGATATGCAGAAGATGCCGATGGAGATGGGGTAGCCAACATATATTCTGCTGTTGACTCTGTACACGGTGGAGCCCGTTTACTAGCTGCAAACGGCGCAAATCGCGGAGACTATACTAGAGCTTTGTACGCTTACAACCATGCAATGTGGTATGTAAATAAAGTTTTAGCAATAGCTCACGAATTAGGAATGTAAGTAATCCCTATTGAGTATTAATAGGGTGCAAAAATACCCTTCGTTTAAACATGAAAAATTTAAGTGAAGGGTTTTTTGTATCTGTCAAATTCCAAAGTAAAAAATTAAAAAGATATTTTTAGATGAATAGGTATTTGCCTTTTTGTTTTAGCCATAGACGGTGCAATTTATATTCAGGATCAGCATATTCCACTAATTTCCAGTATGAAGGAGAGTGATTTTGTTGTTTTAAATGAGCTAGTTCGTGAATAATAACATACTCGGCGATTTCTTTCGGTGCAAGAAGTAATCTCCAGTTAAAATTTAACCTTCCGATCGAGGAACAGCTCCCCCATCTCGATGATTGATTGCGAATTGAAATAGACTTATAGGAAAATTGATAAAATTTATCATTCAATATTTTAGTAGTTGTATTGAAATATTTTTTTGCTTTAATTTTTATCCATTTCTCTATATCGTTTTTATTTAATATAGGATCATCGCTTCTTAGCAAAATGTAATTTTTTGTTTGCGGGAGTTTCATTTTGGGGCCTACTAGAATATAGTCTGTCCCCAAGATATTTATTGTATTCTTTAAATTGTTTAAGAATTGAGTTGTTGATATAATTTTTTGTTTGTGGACAATATATTCTTTTTGTTTGTTAATCCAAGTGGTATTTTTTTTGATGAAATTATCAATTAGAAATTTTGGCATATAATAAGGTGCAGACGCTATAAGCGTATAATTTTTATCAAAATATAATTTAATCTTTTTGCTATTTTTATATTTTTTTAAAATATAATCCATTAATAAAAAATAACATTTTTTTTTCAATTACAAAACCGCTTAAAAAAGCGGTTTTGTAATTTTTGTTCTTACTTTTCTTCACCTGAAAATTGAGCGATTAAAACTACAATTGCGGCCAAGCCGACAATAGCATAAATAATTTTGGCAAAAGCGCCGGCAGGATCTCCTTGCCCAAAGATTTTTGCGACCAAATCCCATTCGTTATTGATCGCTACTAATCCCCAGTTTAATCCTCCGATAATAACCAACCAAGTAGATGCGACTGTTAATCCTTTCATTGTTATCACCTCCTTTCTATTATCATTATACTACATTTATATATCACAAATACAATATGCCAACATAAAAATTGGCAGGATATTTTCAGATATTATGCTTATTAATATCGAATTAAATATCGATAAACATATTAAACGAACAAACGGATAAATAATTCGATGGTAGCTTAATTGGATAAAAAAATTGATTATATATCAAGTATCTTGTGAAAAACTGTAAAAATCTTCCTCATCTTTTTCTGCTAGTAGAAAATTTAAGTCGAGTTTTTTATTTTGGCAGTAAAGACAATCATTACTTTCTTGTAAATTTTCATGATCGAATTTTAAATTTTTAATTTTATTCCAAACTTCAGAAATCAATCGACCTAATTCTTTTAACTGTTCGTTTGTTATGATTATTTCTCGATCAATGAATTTTTCATTTTTTTCAGTTAGATATTCTAGATTAGTAGCATAAACCGTTCCATAATTAAAGTTTTTATCATAACTGCATAGAAGCTTATAAAAAACCAATTGATTTAATTGTGACCGATCTGCTCTTGCGGTTTTACCCATTATTTCATTTATGCTTTTTGGAGAGGAAGTCTTGTAATCGATTACCCTTAATGTGCGAGCTATAGGGTCAATAATCTCAATTTTGTCAATTTTACCTGTAATCGGAATATCTTTGTAGTAAACATTATGTGCTTTAAAATTATATTCAGTTACAAGTGGAGGTCCCTTTGTTTCCCACAAATCTTTTTTATATAAATAATATTTTTTTAAATTTTTTAATCCTATTGTTTTTGCCCTTAAATAATCTTCTCTTGATAAAACTTCTCGATGAAGCGCATCTTCAAACTGATCTATTAGATATTTTTCCAAAGGTAAAGAAAGATTTTTTTTATAAAGATTGAAAAAAGATTCGAGCGCGCTATGAACAGCAGTGCCATAGCACATATTAAAATCTTTAGCTTGAGGCATTTTTAACACATTAGATATCAAAAAGTATTTTGGGCACATAAGATAATTATTGAGACCCGTCGGAGATAGCACCAGTCGTTTTACAATTGGAGCCAGATAATCTTCAAATTTAATTTTTATTTGATTTATTTTGGGAGATAATTTTTTGACAATAAATTCATCTGTATGATTGTTGAAAGATATTGAATCAATTTTTTGAAAATAATTATTTGAAATTTCTTCAATAAATACAGTTGGCATTTCATTTTTTATGTTTTCTGGATATTTTTGAGCATAAGATATAATAAGTTCATTTTTTGCTCTAGTTAAAGCGACATAAAATAAGCGACGCTCTTCTTCTTCGTCGATTAATTTTGAATGATTTTTGAAGATATTTTGAGGAACGGCTAACAATTCACGATTTACTTCCCTATTCCATGATGATTGTGTGGCGTGGATGATAAAAACTGTATCAAATTCAAGACCTTTGGCGGCGTGCGCAGTTAATAACTTGATAGCACATATATCGGGATTTAGATTTTCTTTTGAGAGTCGTAAATTGTTTTCTTCCAATTCGTCTATATATTCTAAAAAATTTTCCAAAGTAAAATTTTTTATTTTGCGATTTTTTAATTTTATTTGATCATAGAGTTTATTTAGTTTTGAAATAATAATTTGTCCTGAAGGGTTTTGTAATATCCATTCAAAATATTGAGTTTGGTGTAAGATATCAACAAAATATTCTGTAACGGGTATGTTATATCGATTAGTAAAAAGCTTGTTTAATAGATCTACAAAATTTGATATCGCCTTTTTGTTTATAAGTTTTGGATAAGAAGAAGAAGAACGATTCATTAATAAATGTTTTAAACTAATCTTTTTTTCATAAGCGTAAGTATTTAAAGTCCATATATCTTTTGAATTTATTTTGAACCAAGGATAATGCATAACTTGAAATAAATACTCGCTTATCTTAGCTCCATCGTTTTTACCCCATTCGGCTATTACAGATAACATTTTGAACAATCTATTAATTTGAAAATCTTCCAGAATATTTTCACTCCTCTCTTCAATATAAGGAATATTATATATTTCTAGAATATGTTTTAAGGTTAGTAAATTTTGGTGTTTTCTAGCTATAATAGCTATTTCATCAAGAGGAATCTTCTTTGAAATCTTTTGTTTAATTTTTGAAATTATGAAATAATTTTCCGTATCGCCACTATTAAACTCACCTAGCTTGATTTTTAGGTTTTGATTTTTTTCTAAGTTAAAAAAAGATTTTTCTATGTCCCAGTTTTTTGTTAATTGGTTTTGATTTTTGCTTATTAGTGTTCTTGCGCCATCTAATATATTTTTTGTCGATCTATAATTCTGTCTTAAGACAATAATTTTTGCATTTTTATATTTGTGTTTAAATTCTAAAATGTTTTCAATAGCGGCCCCTTGAAATCTATAAATAGATTGTTCATCATCCCCTACTACAAAAAGATTTGGATTTTCAAAAAAACCAGTGAGTAGTTTTATGATTTGGTTTTGGCTATTATTGGTGTCTTGATACTCATCAACCAAAATATACAGATATTTTTCTTGATAATATCCCAAAAGTTGATCTTGTTTTTTGAACGCTTTTATTACAAAGATAATTTCGTCATTATAATCGTATAATCCTCTTTTTTTTAATTCTTTTTCATACATTGAATATACTTGGCTAAATTCGAGACTCTTTTCCAGTCTTAAGATCGTATTCTTTGAGGATGCTTTAAGATTTTGTAATTTTTTTTGACGAGATGAATAACTTTCTTGATCAGCTTCTATGTCTGCGATATATTCTTTTACTAATCGTGTAAATTTTGTAGGTAAAATATCTTCTTTTTTCAATCTGTCGATAAGGTTTATTATCGGATCTATGTAGTAATTTGGAGATTTGAAGGGCTTGATATGATTAAATTTATTATTTTTTAAGATTTGTTTAATAATATTAACTTGTTCTAGTTCTTCAATGGGTTCAAGTTTTTTTTCAGATGGAAAATATTCTGGAAAGTTGGTGATTACACTTTGACAAAATCCATGAAATGTAAAAGTAGAGATTCTATTTGACACTGTACCGATAATTTTATTCAATCTGTTCTTCATATTATAAGCCGCATTATTTGTAAAACTTAATGCGAGAATATTTTCTGGATTTGCTTGAGTTTTTTTTAAAATGTTGGCAATTCTAAGAGCAATTATATGTGTTTTGCCTGTCCCGGGACCAGCTACTACAATTACAGGTCCCTCAAGATAGTCTACTGCCTCTTTTTGCTCCGCGTTTAACTTGCGATAGAGATCTTCAAATAATGATGCTTTTAACATGGCATAAGCATACGAAATATCTTAAATGAAGTCAAAGATTTTTTAGTTTAATAAATTCATATTGTTTTCTTTGGAATCTTCTATAGTGTTTTGTGATTTGATTTTTTCAACCACTGAATTAAGCTGTCGATTTCGGGTAGTGGAAACTACTTCAAATTGTTGGGATGTTGATGCAATACGTTTTCCAAGAATATCCACCTCTGCTGTATATTTTTGATATTCAATATCAAATTTTTGGATTAACTTAATAATATGTTGTAAATTTTCTTGATAACGAAAATTAGTATAAGCAGATTTTATCATTCGTAAAATTGCAGTAAACGAAAAAGGTCCTGCTAATACGACTTTTTTCTGCATCCCTTCCTCCCATACATCATTCATTTTGTCATAGATAAATGAAAAAATCATTTCATTTGGAATAAATAATACGACGAAATCTACTGTGCCGTCTGATGGATTGATATAATCACGGGTACAAACTTGTTTTATTTTAGTTTTAACATCTGCAGTAAAATTTCGAAAATATCGTTTTTTTTCAGATGGATCGTTTGCTTCAGTGTATTTTACCAGTGATGCGTATGGAAATTTTACATCAATATTGATCTTTGTTTTGTCTGGTAAAAATATTGTAAAATCAGGTCTGGTAGATTCACTTGTTTGAGCTTGATTTGCGACATAATCCTGTCCGACGACAAATCCCGCCATTTTTAATAAATTTTCTGCAACTTGTTCTCCGAATGCTCCTCTCAGTTGATTATTTGAAAGTAAGTCCTTGAGTTTGTCTGCGCTTCCTTTTAAATCTCCTGTGATTTGTTTGTATGTTTCAAGTTCATTTTTTAAGGCAGAGAAAGATTTAATTCTTTCCTGTTCGGTTTCGTGCAATCTCTGTTCATTTTTAATCAAATCTTTTCGCATTTCAGTGATTAAGTCATTAATTGCTGATTTTTTACCTTCTAGGTCAACTTTGATTTCGTTTTTTTGTGCTGATAAAATTTCTTTGGCTAATAGTAAGAATTGTTCATTGTTGCTCTTTAGAGCTTCTTGTGCCAAGCGAGACATTTTATCTTCAATAGAAGAAGAGTTCTGTTCGAATCTTTTTTTTAAAAACAAATTTGCCAAAATTACTCCTAAAAATGCAGAGCTAAAAATAATAATTCCTCCATAAATCGTAAGGTTGGTCATAGTAACATTTTATGATGTTTTGGATAATTTTTCAATTTTACTCTATTGTCACACTAAGATCCGGATGGACTATTTCATACCATGTAACTCCTGGATTATATTTCATGATATTCCCTGATTCGTCATAAAATAATGTCCTACTGGATTCGTCCGCCCGTTTCCACGTGCAGGTAGTTGCGATTCCGTCTGTGATAAATATTGCCTTTCCCTCTCCAGTTGTTGTGTATATATACCCACTTTCATTGATTCTTGTTTTTGTGGCCTTACGATCTACATACTGGATAATGATATTTTTTGCTGACAGCTGTTCCCCGCTGACTCCATCTTTATGACTAGCGCCCGCCATGCTTCTAAGATAGCTATTGGATATCTTATCGTATGTCCATTTGACAGCAAAGGTATTTGTTGAAAAATTGATATTGATTAATTGACCTTCCGGTCTGTTTTCCAGATCGGTTTCTTTTTTGAAGCTATTTGGAGTAAATTGTCCATCGGTTGGGTATCCTTTATCTGAAGCAACTTTTCGTAATTTTGTTGTATCAGTGTACATCGTGTGTTCGGTTGCAACATTTTTTTTATCTCTCCAGTATGTAGGCGAACCAATGCTAAACTGATCTAGGTCGTAAATGGTGTTTAAAGATTTGATTATGTCAAGAGCATCCATATTGCCCCCGACATGAGCATACAGGGCTTTATATTCTTGCGCCCAACTTACGTAATATGTTCTTGCGCTACGAACAGGACCAGCCTTTGCTACATCTTGCGGACCATATAATGCCATAAATCTTGTAATTCCCCCCTCTGCAATCGCTTCATATATTATCGATGCTTTATCTAGCCCAATTTGAGGTCGGGCGTCAATATGGTTTTCTATCATCACAGCCAGAGGAATTCGATTTGCTATTTCTGCGGCTACCAAAGTCCCATCAAGGGTTGATTCTTTCAACAAAGAAGGAGTTTCTATGGGCTTGACACTACTTTCTGGTGGATTTTCGGCTTTAAAATACCGCAAATATACGGCGATGATTAACACGATAAATGCAACCACAGATACCGACAAGAATAATTTTTTCCATATCGGCATGACTTTAAATTTGAAAATTAAATTTGACCACCATATTCTCATATTTCTCCTTAAATTTTATTTTTGTCTTTGCTTAAAAACTTGTCTATTTCTATTACTAGTATAACACTAAAGCTTACAAGAAAAGCTATAAACCATTGATTTGTAGTTAGCCCTACAGTTCCAAATATTTTTTGAAAAAATGAAACCTCAATTCCAAGATACAATACTATAGCGCTAATTGACGCTATTGTGATAGGCCAAATATTTTTTGTCCACAAAAGCTTGAATATACTATTATTGAAATTTTGCGCGTTTATTACATTAAAAAGTTGAGTAATCGTAGCAACCGCAAATGCAAAACTTCTAGCGTTGACAACATCTGTTTTCGCATAATAAATAAATAACGGCAGACAGGCCAATGCCATAGTTAAACCTACTAAAACCATTCTGACTAAAAGAGGGCTACTAAAGAATTTTTTATTTTTTTGTCTTGGTGGACGTTGCATCAAATCTTCATGAGCAGGTTCATAAATTAAGGGAATCGCGTTAGCAGTATCGGTTATGAGATTGATCCAAAGGATCTGGATAGCTGTTAAAGGTAACGGAAGTCCAAATATTAGCGCAAAACCGATTATAAATATCTCTCCTAGACTGGTTGATAATAAGTAATAAAGAACTCTTTTAATGTTTTGATAAATAGTTCTTCCTGATTTGATCGCAGTTACTATAGTAGTAAAATGATCATCAAGCAAAACCAATGATGCGACTTCTTTACTCACAGTTGTTCCCTTCTTCCCCATAGCAATACCAATGTTAGCCGCTTTTATAGATGGAGCGTCATTGATTCCATCGCCCGTCACAGCTACAACCTCTTTTTGTTTTTGGAGTATTTTTACTATTCGTAATTTTTCAAGTGGAGCAATTCTGGCATAAATATTACAACTTTTTATTTTTTCGGATAGTTCTTCGTCTGAAAATTTTACCAATTCACTTCCTATGAGTACTTCGTTACTATTTTTTAAATTTATTTGTTGTCCTATTGCTCTAGCAGTAGACGGGTGATCTCCTGTAATCATTATCACCCTTATACCTGCTTTATATGCTTGAGCTATTGATTGCACCACTCCTTTTCTGGGAACGTCTTCCATTATATAAAATCCTACAAATTGCAAATTATTAAGATCCGAGTTTGAAATCGTATCTTTTTGAATTTTTTTTGTAGCAAGTGCAAGAACTCTATATCCCGTATTGGCATATTTTTCAAATTTTTCAGACAGATGCTCTTTATCTTTTAATATTATTTTTTTATTGTTTGAAAATTCAGAAGAAATTTTTGGGATAATAACTTCCGGAGCTCCCTTTACTATTAAAAACTTATCTTGATCTTTTTTATGAAGAGTTGCCATTAATCGATGCTTTGTGGAAAAAGGGATTTCATCTATTTTTTTATATTGTGTAACCAGTATGTCATGCTCAAGCCCAAGTTTTTCACCTGCTACGATAAGAGCGCCTTCTGTGGGATCTCCTATTATTTTCCATCCCGAATTTTGGTCTGCTTCATAAACTAATTTCGCATTGTTGCACAGTAAACCGAATTTTAAAAATGATTTTGTCAGTTGGTTTGGAGTAATTTTTGAATTGTTTTCAAGATTTATTAATTCGCCATTCGGATTGTAACCGTTTCCAGTTAATCCGTATTCATCATTCCCAATTATTAATCCTGTTACTGTAAGCTCGTTCTCTGTAAGAGTACCTGTTTTATCAGAAGCAATTAAGCTTATTTGTCCTAAAGTTTCAACGGATTCTAAATTTTGGATAAGGGCTCTTTTTTTTAGTAGATCATTTACTCCTATTGCTAATGTGATAGTGATGATTGCTGGAAGACCCTCAGGAATCGCACTTACAGCTAAAGCTGTTGATATAGAAATACTATCTAACCACCCGTAGTTTCTGATGATAGCTATAAAAAATATTAAAATTATTACAATCAAAACTACTTTGATGATAATTTTTGTAATTAGTTCTATTTGGATCTCGAGAGTTGTTTTTGGCGTATCTTCTTCTTCCAAACTTTTTGCTATTTTGCCAAATTCAGTATCAAAGCCGGTATTTGTTGCTAAAAGATGGCTGTTTCCGCTTGTAACAATAGTACCAGCAAATGCCATATTTTTTAGATCTGATAGAACGGTTTCGCTAGGTAGGGCTATGTCAACCTTTGCTACGGGTATTGATTCACCGGTAAGGGCCGATTCATCAACTCGTAGATCGTTTATGTTAAATAATCTCCCGTCTGCACAAACTCTGTCTCCTTCTTCTAAGATTACGATATCTCCGGGCACGATGTCAGTACTTGGTATTTCTCGGTATTCTTTTTCCCTTATCACCTTAATAATGTTAGGAACTGATTTTGCCAAGCTTTTTACAGCTAATCTTGATTTATATTCCTGATAAAAACCAATCGTTGTGTTGATTATTACTATCGAAAGTATTACAATACCGTCTAATATATGATTAGTAAAAAAATTTAAAATGCTTACTAATATTAATATTATTATTAAAGGATTAAAAATCTGTTCAAACAATAAAGGTAAAATATAAATATGTGATTTTGGACTATAGTCATTTTTGCCGTACTTTGCGAGTCTTTTTTGCGCATCATCTAAATTAAGACCCTCCCTTGTGGTCTTAAAATAATCAAATACTTGATCAAGATTTTCGCTATGGTATTGTTTTTCGATTCTTCCTCCTTTTAAGTTCTAGAAAACAGTAGTTATGTTGCTCAAAAAATTTTTTAATATTGGCCAATACAAAGGAGCTAAGAGCAGAAATACTATGATCAATATTACATTTTTAATAAAAAATTTTATAAATATTATTCCAAGGACTAGTAGAATCAAACCTGAAATTATCAATTGAAATTTAGGGTCAAATAATCCTAACCAATTTTGATAAATAGACAAATATTGTTCCATAGTTATATATTACCACTTACCCAAAACTTTATTCAACATCACAAATGGTAAAACAAAAAGAGTAATTAGCAATATCAATAATACTGCCAGCCATAACGCAGGAAAAATTATCTCAAAATAAGGAAGTAAATTATTTATCAATCCAGAATAAAACAAATAAAAAATTATCGTGGATACAAATATTATGCTAAAAAAAGCATTCTTTAAATCCTTTTTTGATGGCGCTATTGATAAACAACAGGAAATAATAATGTATATCAAAATCCAAGTTCCAATATTTCCCCAATTAAGTTCTCGAAAGACTTTTCCTATGTCATAGAGACTATAATTTTGCCAGCTCATTAAAAATAAATGGGGGGTAGCCCAATAGCTTATAAGCAAAATAAAAAAAATCTGACCTACAACTGGAGCGAATGAAATGAAAAATTGACTTATTAAGGGTATTTTACCCTGAGTATGAATTACATGTCCCCCTGATTTAGAGAAAAAATTTATATGTTTAATTTCTGCTCCCGTAACTATTGCTACTATGGCATGTGAAATCTCGTGGATTACTATACCTGGAGCTATTATTATCATATAAAAAGGTGAAAAAATTGATTTTTTTATTAAAAAATCAAATATTACATTAAATAAAAATATTGCAAACAGTGGTAGTATAAAAAATTCAAATGTTTGGATTAAAGCGATTTTAAACATTTATATCTATTATTTTTTGTTTTGATTTTTGTCCTGTAATGATCTTAATTTTTGATTTTGGCACGGAAAAATATTCACTTATCTGTTTTATCACGTCTGTATTTGCGAGTCCTTTTTCTGGTTTTGCAAAAGTATATATATGCCAAAGATCGTTTTGGTTTATAATAGTTCGTTTAGACGCACCTGAATGAACGGTGACAGTTATTTTCATCTTGAATTTTTTGTTTTGATGATATAATTTTCGCTATTAGAATCTAAATCCAAAAAAGTATCCGCTTGCTCTACTAATTGCTTTGATGCTGAACGGCCAAATGCAATCACCTCTACCAAGCATCCTTTATTTTCTTGAAGATAAGTAACCAATGGAGTGTAATCTCCATCTCCCGAAATTAAAACTACCACGTCTAGACGATCTGATATTTTTATAGCATCCATTGCAATTCCGACATCCCAATCACCCTTTTTTTGCCCTCCCGCAAAGATTTGTATGTCTTTACTTTTTACTTCATAGCCAGATTTGGTTAAAGCATCAAAAAAATCTTGTTCTTTGGGAGAATCTGCCTTTATTACATAAGCTATTGCCCTTATCAGTGGTCTATTTTCTAAAGCGTTTTCTAGAATTTTTCCAAAATTTACATTTCCGTTGTACAGATGTTTTGCGCTGTGGTATAGATTCCCTACATCAACAAACACCCCTACTCTTTGTGCTTCATGTTTCATATTTTTCCTCCATTAAATTTACTTTTTATAATATACCACAATTCCTGTAGCTATTGTGCTGACGCTTTCTTTGAGCTCAAAATCTCTTTTTAGCGCTTCGGTAATTTTTAATGCGATAGTTGCTTGTTCTTTTGAGAAGTATATGACATCCTTGTCAATATTAGAACTAAAAACTAAGTTTGCGTTTAGGTTTGTCTGATTTAATTGTTTTTTTATTAAACTCAGATCTTGTTCGTCTTTTGAGTTGATATACATAGTGATAGTTTGATTAACAGTATTTTTGGTTTCGGTTGTCTGATCTAAATTAGGTGTATTGGTTTTTGTATCAACTTTAAAAGACAATAAAAAATATATCAAGGCGATAGTGATGATTGCAGCAATATAGGTTAAAAAAATACTAATTTGTTTGTATTTATTTGATTTTGATTTAGGCAAGCTAAATTTGAAATTATTTTCTGGTTTTTTGTGGTATTTTTTAATTTTTTTATTAATATCTAGCATTCGCTTCATAAATTGATTGTATCAAATTTTAAAGCTCTTCTAAAGGCAATAAATCATCATCGCGAGTCTCTTTTTTGGGGGATAATTTTTTTGATTCTTTTTCCGTAACAAAAGGTTGTGATTTTTGATCTTGTTTAAGCTCTAGAGTGACGGTTTCTGGCATCTTAAGCTTGTTATTACTGTTGTTGTGATCGGTTATAATCAATCTTCTTTTTTTTGCGTCTAGTTTGATTTCTAAAGCAGAACCAGCGTCCCAACTTAAAGCATCTGTAGCAATTTTAGGCAAAGTTAAACAGGTAGAATAGTGGGAAAACTTTATTAATTTTCTAAGAAATGTTTTCTTCATTAAGACCAGTATATACTAAATTTGAAAAAAATAAAGTTTTAGGAGTTGAATTTACGAATTACTCCCCTTACTCGACCCTGTACTACTACTTTTTTTGTCCTTATGGGTTTAAAGTTTGAGTTTGCGGGTTGAAGGCGAATATAGTCTTTTTCTCTATAAAATCTTTTCAATGTGACATTTTCTTGATCCAGTAAAGCTACTACTATATCTCCATCTCTTGGGCTATCGCATCGTTCAATGATTACAAAATCTCCATCAAATATGCCATCTTCTATCATTGAGCTACCTCGTACTTTTAAAGCAAAAACATTATTTCCCATCATATCTCTTGGAATGTCAATAGTTTCATTTGTCCTTACCGCTTCTATCGGTTCTCCGGCTGCGATTGTTCCCACTAGAGCGACTTCAAAACTTTGGTCTTCCCATGTCGGTGTGAGCTGTAGCGCTCTGGCACCTGAAATATCTCCGCGAAGATAATCCTTTTGTTTTAATGCGTCAATATGTTCGGCTACTGTGGCAACTGAAGCTAAGTTGAAGTGTTCTGCTATCTCTCGATAGCTTGGTGCATAATCGTTTTCCATAATATATTCTTTGATATAATCTAAAATTTCTTTTTGACGCTTGGTAAGATGTTCCATATTGTTCTCCTTTTGTTTGTAAAATACCGTAAACATACCGAACTTGTCAAGAGCAAACTGTGGATAACTTTAAAAAACTTTAAATCCAAATAATAAAAAAATAAAATGCTAAAATGTAAAAATCACAGTCTAAAGTGATAATCCGACATTATAAATAAATCTAAATTATAAAACAGTTTGAAATTTTAAGCTTTGACGTTTTATTGATATTTATCATATTATTTTGTCAGTTAAAGAATAATCTTGAAATTTTCAATTTTTACCATATTACGTATAGATTTGACAATTTGTTTAGTATTTTCTATGCTATATATAGTTATAAATAGATTTTATTATCTAAGGAGGGAAAATGAGTGAAACACTTGGGCCAAGTCCTGAAGAAATGGGTTTAAATAGGGCGAAGGAAGAACTTGCGAAAAGACAAAATTCTCTTTCTGAAAATGAAGAAAGAGAAAGAGAAGCACAAGAAGAATTAGATGGTGCAACAGAGGAGTTAAATAGAACAGAACAAGTTGAAGAACCTCTTTATGTAGTAAGGGACAGAAGAGCGTTGCCAAATACTGAAAACCCAAAAACAGAAATTGAGCCTGAAAATACAGAAAATGAGAATCCGATAGAAAGAGCTTACAACGAACTGAACGAAAGAAGAAAAGTTCTAGAGGGAGAATTGAGAGATTTACAAGAACAAAGGAAATTATTAACTGCCGAATTAGGTTCTTTTTCAAGAATGGTAAGCTATCTGGAGGGGGAAGCAAAAGCAATTAAAAGTCAAATTGATACTGCTAGACGACAACGAAATGCATTAAAATTAATACCTTTTGGTCCAGTTGGAAGACTTTCTCAAGAGATTGCAAGACAAGAAGAGGCGTTGGAACAATATAGAGATCCACTAGTTACACCTAAAGATATTGAAACAAGAAAAAAATCTCCATATATGGGGATTGGTAGAAAAATTGAAAAAGAGATTGAAAGATTAAAGGACGAAAGAGAACAACGCAGGATTGAAGCTAGAGAAAATATTGAAAATGACCCTGAAATTAAAAGAATTGAAGAAACGATTGCTTCGCATGAAGCAAACCTTGATGCTTACATGAATGGTAGGGCAAGAGAACAGCACTCTAGTTTTTTGGAAAAATTCAAGACCAAATTATCAGGTAGAAAAAAAGGTTCAAATCGAAATGAACCAGAAAATAAATCGGAAGAAATTGACACTACAGTTTTACAAGAGAGAGAGCGACAAGAATTAGACAAAAAGCACGAAGAACAACGAGCAGGATTTTTAACACGAATTGCTGAAAAGTTCAAAGAAAGAAAACCACTTGTAGCGGCTGCAGTATTAGGACTTGTTACAGGGATGATTTTTGGAGTAGGAAGAAATGTAGACAGAGATGGCAATACTGGTAAAACGACTTCGCTCAAAACTCAAAGAATTCCATCTTCTATACCAGATAAGTCTGTATTAAATGGACATGAAGAACCTACTGGAAGAATATGGACACCGCCAAGACAACCAGCGAATCAAATGAGAGAATGGGTTAATGAGCGAGGTGGTCCTGTGGATGTTACAATTAACAAGGAAAATAGAAATGGACCCGGATCATTGGGTCATGTAAATATTGATACATCACCAAAAGCGAGAGCTAATGAGATTCCTACTGTTGCTGAGGAGATAGCTTCAACAGAGATTAATCCACAGTTAACTTCCGTGATTATCGAAGAGGCAGGAAAGATGGGTATTGACACAAATAGAGTTCGTGATCAGTTAAAAATCTCAAATTCTGACTTAAGTGATAATGCTATAAGATTATATGAACAGTATAATAGTGATAAACGGGATCAGTCAGATATATTTTGGGATTGGGGTAGTAAACAAAATGGAACATATTTTAAAACTACAGATCCAGCGGTGGCAGCGGCTCACTTTGCTCTTGGCCAAGCATTTTCAGACAACCCCACGGGTCAATATTAAGGAGGAATATGACAAAAGACGCAATATATAAATTGATGGAAGAAAATGAATTTACTCCACAAGAAATAGAAAAGTGGAAAGAACTCATAGAGGAAATGGATCAAGAAGATATCAGATCTCTTGGTCAGATTTTGAGCCAACAAAAAAGAGAAAAAGACATTCTTTATACTCGTCAATCAAATGAACTGATATCTTTAATGCACAGGTGGAAGCTTGAAAGCGCTCAAAATATCTAATAATATCTTTTCATCAATGCATTTACGATAATTTTTGGATCTCTTCCGTCGGGAATATTTTGAATTTTTTTAATAATTTTACTTATTGTCGCGGGATAAATAGTAAAATCACCGTATTTGTCTTGAATTTTATCGATTGATTTTTGGGCATTGATTTTTTTTTGAGCAGTTTGCCAGAGTGGTATTGGACGATATGATTCATTAATAAGCGAGCTTAAACTTACTCCAACCAAACGAATAGGTTTGTCGATCTCACAGTCCAAGAGTAATTTTTTACAAACTGTAAAAAGTTCGCTTCCCGTATTGATATAGTGGGGCAATACTTTTTGGGTCCCAAATCCGGTAAAGTCGTTAAAACGAACAAAAAGTCCTACCGATCTACCACACATTTTAGCCATCCTTGCTCTACGACAAGCCCGTTCAGCCAATTTGTATAAAACAGCTAAAGCATCTTCCTTGTGGTCCAAGTCTTTTGGCAGTGTATAAGAATGACCAAAAGATTTTTCTTGTGGAAGATTTCTATTGTCTGTCACGGGAGAATTGTCTATTCCTCGAGCCATATTCCATAAATTTGTTCCGGAAATATGGCCAAATTCTCCTCTTAATTTTTCCAAAGATGTATTTTCCAGATCTTTTAAGCTATATATTCCTATACGAAATAGTCGTCTTTTAATTCTTGAACCTATCCCGCAAAGATCATCGAGATTGTGTTTTTGCAGAAAACTTTTTATCTTCTTTGGTTTTATGATTGTGAGTCCATCTGGTTTTTTTGATTCAGAGGCAAGCTTAGCCATCAGCTTGTTAGGAGCCAGTCCTACCGAAGCAGTGAGCCACTCCCCTACTTCGTCTTTTAATTTTAGCTTGATCTGTTCGGTTGTTTTTTGTGCTTTTTCCCAATTTTTGTCGCAAATATAAGTAAGATCAAAAAATGCTTCGTCTATTGAAAAAATTTCAATCGTATCTGAATAATTTTCTAAAATTTTGATAATTCGTGTGGAAATATCTTGATATTTGGAATAATCTGCAGGGACCAAGATAATGTGAGGGCATAATTTTTGGGCTTCCCATACAGAAAAACCCGATTTTATACCGAATTTTTTTGCTTCTCGACTGGCGGCGGCAACAACAGTTCTTTCCCCACTTCCCTTTCCCGCTACTCCTACAGGCTTGCCAATCAAAAAAGGATTGGCTTGTTGTTCAACCGAGGCAAAATACGAATTCATATCAATGTGGGCAATAATGCGGTTCATAATAAAAATTTAAAATTAAAAAATCAAAGTTTAAAATGACAGTTTAAAATGTCAAAATTCCAAATCCCAAGTACCCAACCTACGCCAATGCTACGGTTGGCGGGCAAATAACAAATAAATTCCAATATCAAATGTCCAAAATCATAATTCGCCAATTGGTGAATTAAATAATATCTAAATTATAAATTCAAAATCCAAGTTTATTATTTTGAAAATTATAATTTGTTTAGGATTTTGATATTCTGATTTTGAATTTTTATCATTAGACATTGGTTGAAAATTTGACATTTGGATTTGATTTGATATTAGAAATTAGGATCTGTGTTTGTTATTCCGTCCATATTTCTTCTAAACTCCATTTTAATTCTGCTGTATTAAAAAGTAATTTTAGCTGAGCGGTTTCGCATAAGGCACTAAAATAAAACAATTTTGTGTTGCCTTCCCACACCTGATGAAAAAGAGTAATTTTTTGGATTTTAAATTGCCGATTTCCCCATCGTACGATATAAGGAATAGTTCGGTTTTTTCCGAAAAAAGCAATTACTTCTACTTGTTCGTTTATTTTGTTTAGCATCGTATTTTTTAAAAGGGTTTTGCCTTTCATTCTCTTACTTTTCTGATTATCATCAGGATTGTAAATAGGTGGATCGACATATAGTTGATTTCAAAACTTTACTTTATATTTTTCAAAATCCTAAAAATTTTATAATTTAATATTTTGATATTCAAATTTATGATTTATATATTTTATATTATCCAAACAAAAACCGAACAAGTCAAGAGCTTATTTTGAGGATAAATCAAAAAATAGTATTAAAATAATTATATCATATTAACTGCAAACGATATCTAAACTATCTTGCAGTTTTAAAATTAGTTCATCAAAATCAACGGTTTCTTGAACGCCGTCTTTCATATTACGGATTATGGCAGTACCTTCTAAAGCTTCTTTTTGTCCAATTATTACTGCTATTGGAGCATTTTGTTTATCAACGAATTTCAATTGTGATCTCAAGCTGTCTCTCTCTCCAAGAATTGGAGCAATTGGAATATTAAATTGATTTAAACGATAAACGATATTTAAACATTTTTTCTTTGCTTTCTCCCCTATTTGAATAAGATAAACCTTTGGTTGAGTAATAATATCAGGAGTAATTTTGAAAGATTTTAATTTTTCAATAATTCTTTCAGCTCCAAAAGCGCATCCGATAGCCCCAATATCAGGACCGCCTAATTCTTTGACTAAATTGTTGTATCTGCCTCCACCACCGATTGATGCTTGACGGTTTTCGTCTGCGCTATCTCTTATTTCAAATACGATATGAGTGTAATAATCAAATCCGCGCACTAAGTGTGGATTTAATATATATTCTATTTCAAGTTCATCTAGCGCTTCCAATGTTTTTTTAAATCTTTTGTGACTATCCACAGATAACATATCCATGATTTGTGGAGCGCCTTCAAGCAGTTTTTGAACCATTGGATCTTTTGAGTCCAAAATTCTTAAAATATTTTCTTCGTATTGATTTTTTGCATCCTCTGGCAGTTGCGCTAAAAATGGTTTAAAATAATTTTTTAACGATTTAATAATTACAGGTCTATCTTTAGAATCCCCTATAGTATTAATTTCTATAATCATTTTGTCGCTTAACCCTAATTTTTGTAAAAATTGATAAGCGAGCATGATTATGTATGCGTCGCTTTCTGAATTGTCATCTCCTATAATTTCCATTCCAAGCTGATAAAATTGTCGGAAACGACCCGCTTGTGGTCTTTCATATCGCCAAAAAGATCCTTGGTAGTATAACTTTACGGGTTGACTTTGGGATTGCATTCCATTTTCGATATAAGATCTTACTATCCCTGCCGTTCCTTCAGGTCTTAAGACATTTGAAATTATTTTTTCTTTGTCTTCGGATAGTCTTGTAACCCCAAAAAGTTCTTTATTTACGATTTCTGATTTCTTGCCTACGGAACGAATAAATAAGTCTTTGTTTTCAACTGCGGGAGTTTCAATATATCCAAATCCAGCAATTTCGCAAACTTCTGAAAAAACTCGTTTTAATTTACGCCAATAACCATAATTTTCAGGCAATATATCATACATCCCTCGCGCTGATTGAATGCAATCTTTACTCATAATATGGCACCAATTTACCACCTTATATAAGATAATGCAAGATTAATTTTCTTTTAAGTAATGCTTAATTACGGTTTTTGCTTGATTTGTTTTTACAAAATTCAACCAATCTTCTTTTGGTCTGCTTTTTTTATTTGTTAAAATTTCTACCATATCTCCATTGTTTAGCTGTGTATGCAATTTTACCATTTTTCCATTTACTCTAGCGCCGTAACAGGTATTACCTATATCTGTATGAACCAGATAAGCAAAATCGATCGGGGTAGAACCAAGTGGTAATTCATGAACATCACCTTTTGGCGTAAACGTAAAAATTCTATCTTGAAAAAAATCAATTTTTGCATCTTCCGGTGAGATTTTTTTTTCAGCTAAGCTGTCAATTATCTCTGCTAGTTTTTTGACCCACGCAGTTTCATCTGATGATGCATTAAAAAATTCAGGTTTTAAATCTGGATCTTTGATTTGTCCGGTGTAATGCCAGTGCGCGGCAACCCCGTTTTCTGCTTGTTCATGCATTTGATAAGTTCGAATCTGAATTTCCGTGATCTTTCCTTCAGGCCCGAAGACAGTAGTATGCAAAGATTGATAACCGTTTGGCTTTGGTATAGCGATATAATCTTTGATGGATGCTTTAAGAGGTTTCCATAATTGATGTAATATTCCAAGAACCATATAACAGTCCTCTACTGTTTCAACCATAACCCTTACTGCAACGAGATCATAAATTTGGGATAATTTTTTATTTTTTTTAGTCATTTTTTTATACAGAGAATAAAAATGTTTTACTCTCCCGTCAATTGAGTGTTTGATGTTAAATAATTTTAAGCCGTCAGAAATTTCTTTCTGAACTCTTAAGATATAACTTTTATGTTCTTCAATGGTATTGCCTAACAATTTTTGAAAACGAATGTATTCTTGAGGATAAACATATTTGAAGGCTAGATCTTCTAGTTCTCCCTTGAGTTCTCCCATCCCTAAACGATAAGCCAAAGGAGCATAAATTTCTAAAGTTTCAAGAGCGATACGGCGTTGTTTTTCTTGAGGGACATATTCTAGTGTTTGCATATTGTGTCGTCTATCAGCTAATTTAATCAAAACGACTCTAATATCCTGTGCCATAGCCAAAAACATTTTTCTTAGTAACCCTAGCTGTCTTTCGAAAAGATATGGCGAGTGAGTATCTGAATTTTCTAAAACAGATTTTTGTCGCATTTCATCTTTTAATCTGACTGAAGAAAGTTTTGATAAACTATCAACCATTTGAGCTATGGTATTACCAAAATTTTTTTCTATGTCAGAAGTTGTGTAATGTGTGTCTTCGACAACGTCGTGAAGTAATGCTGTAACAATTGTATCTTTGTCTAAATTTAACGAAATAAGGTAATTTGATACATTTACGGGATGAATAAAGTATTCATCGCCAGAAAAACGTTTTTGACCGCTATGTGCTAATCTGGCAAAATTATACGCTTTTTTAATTGCTTTTTGTTCTTCTGCTGAATACTTTTCAATTGTTAGATTCAGCTTAGAATTATTCATATTATTTACTTACAAATAAATTATCTTTTTTTCTCAAAATTCTTACACTTTTCTGATCTGGATATTTGATTAAATGCTTTGCTAATGCTGTTTCAAGATAATCACTGATAGCTCTTTTTATAGGTCTTGCTCCCATTTCAGGATCAAATCCTTTTTCTGCTAAAAGCTCAATTACAGGGAAAGAAATATTTATATTGATTTTTTGGTATTTTAGACGTGTTTCTAATTCTTTTAATTCCAGTTCGATTATTTTTTCGATTTCTCTTTTACCTAAAGGATTAAAAATTATTATTTTATCTAAACGATTTAAAAATTCTGGAGCAAAGTATTCTTTTACTTTTTTCATAACTTGATTTTTCAAATCGGAATAATTTTGTTTTTCTGCTAAGATTTTAGATCTGCTTGTTTGAGCAAATCCGATTGCCGCTTCTTGTGTCAATTCTTTCATTCCAAGATTGCTTGTCATTATAAGGATGCTGTGCTTGAAGTTAATTTTATTTCCTTTTGCATCTGATAAATATCCATCTTCCATTACCTGTAATAATAAATTAAATATATCGCTATGAGCTTTTTCAATTTCATCAAATAATATTACACTATAAGGTTTTTGTCGGATGATTTCTGTCAATCTTCCTGCGTCATCATAACCTACATATCCAGGAGGAGCTCCTATTAGGCTGGAAAAAGTATGTTTTTCCATAAATTCACTCATATCGAACTTTATTAATGATTCTTTTGAGCCATATAATTCAAATGCTAAATTTTTTGCTAGTTCAGTCTTTCCTACTCCAGTAGGACCTAAAAACAAAAATGATCCGATTGGACGGTTTGGATTTGATACCCCCGTTCTACTTCTCCATATTGCTTCGCTTACGATTTTGATTGCGTTATCTTGCCCTATAATTTTTTGTTTTAAATTTTTGTCGATTTGACTAATCTGTTTGTTGGTCAAAGATAAAATATGCTCAAAGGGTATGTTTGTAATTTTGCTTATTGTACTTGCGCAGTCCTCAATGTTAATTTTTCCTATAAAATTGATTTTATTGTCTTGTCTGCCAATCTTGAACAACTCTCTTCTTATTGTTTTTTCTTGTTGTGAGTATTTATTTGCGAGAATAAAATTGTTTTTTGATATAGCTTGGATTTTATTATTGATACTTTTATCAAGCCGTTCTAGACAATCATAAATTGGATCTACGACTTTTTTACCAGAGTTCATTCTTACGGATGCAGCAGTCTGATCAATTATATCTATCGCTTTGTCAGGGAAATATCTATCAGTTATATATCGGTCTGTTGCCTCGATCACATAATTTATGACTTCGTCGTTTATTTTTATAGAATGAAACTTTTCATATTGATTTTTTAATATATGCAAGATTTTAAATGTTTCATTTTTGTTCGGTTCATTGATAGTTATTTTTTGGAATCTTCTTGCAAAAGCAGCATCTTTTTCAATATATTTTCGATATTCTTCTTGAGTAGTTGCTCCTATTATTCGAAAAGACTTTTTTGATAACACAGGCTTTAAGATGTTTGCCATATCAAGTGAACCTTCAGCAGAACCCGTGCCAATCAATGTATGAATTTCATCTATAAATATAATTGCGTTTTTAAGTATTTCCAATTCTTCGATTAATTTTTTAAGTCGTTCCTCAAATTGTCCTCTATATGTTGTGCCTGCCACCATAAGCGCTAAATCAAGTATATATATTTTTGTTTTAGAAAAATCAATTCCAGCTTGATTTTTTGCAACAAGAGCGGACAATCCTTCAACCAAAGCTGTCTTTCCAACCCCAGGTAATCCAACTAATAATGGGTTATTTTTGTTTCTTCGAAGTAAAACCTGCATGATTTGATTTAGTTCGGTTTCTCTCCCTACCAGAGGATCTAATTTATTGCTTTTTGCAACCTTAACCAAATCTGTAGTGAAATAATCAATAGCTGGAGTTTTGAGTTTTTTAAAGTGATTATTCTTTGATAATGTTTTTAATCCCAAGACTTCATTGCCGGTATCCATAATGATTTCATCCATATAGGTCAGCTCTTTGAATAGCTTTTCTACCTGATTTTTTATTTTTTCAGGATCAACCCCGACCTTTTGAAGCAATTTATAACCGCTGTAGGTCTTGTTTTTTAAAATTGATAAAAGTATATGTTCACAGTCAACTGTAATATGATGATAGTCAACCGCTAGTTTTACGGCAGAAACAAGCATATCTTTTAAATCAACTTTTATTTTGATTTTTGAGTTTAATTTTTGTTCCTGTAAGCTATAAACCAATTTAAGCTGGTCTTGATTTAAGTGATAATTTTTTAATATTTCGAATGCTAATGTTCCTGGAGTGGAAACTAAAGCTAATAATACATGATGCGTATCTGTAGGAGATTTCATGGACAATGCAATTTCTTCACTAGTTAACAAAATTTTTTTCGAAAGTTCCGAAAATTTTTCAAACATATTTAATTTATTCATTAATTATTTTATTTTTTTAGTCTGGTCAGTTTCCTTGATTTTTTTTCAGGAGACTCTTCATCGGTATCGTTTTTTTTGTCAGTTGTTTTATCTTTTGATTTATTTTCTAGTTTTTCAATATCTATTGACCAACCCGTAAGTTTTGACGCAAGACGAACATTCTGTCCATTTTTACCTATCGCCAAAGATAATTGATCGTTTGATACTTTTACAAGTACCTGATGTTCTTTTTTGTTAAATTTTACTTCATCAATTTTTGCTGGGGAAAGAGAATTGATAATATATTGTTTTGGGTCTTCATCGTATAATATGATATCTATTTTTTCTTCTCCTATTTCGGCTAATACAGCTTGTACGCGAGTTCCTCTTTGACCTACACAAGATCCAACTGGATCAAGTCCTTCTTGGGTTGAGAGTACGGACATTTTTGTTCTGCTTCCTGCTTCTCTTGAGATTCCTTTTATCAAAACTGTTTCTGCATTGATTTCAGGAACTTCAGTTTTAAATAAAATTTCGATAAATTCTGCTCTTGCGCGTGAAACAAGAATTCTTGGTCCTTTGGCGGAATCTTCTACTTGAGCGATTAATACTTTTAGTCTTTGACCGACAAAGTATCTTTCGTTTGGAATTTGTTCGCCATGAGGCATAATTCCGCTTGCTTTTCCAAGATTAAGAATGATATTGTCTCCTTCCATTTGTTGAATAGTTGCATTTACTACCGTATGCTCTCTGCTTTGATATTCGTCCATAAGCATATTTCTTTCCGCTTCGCGTAGTCTTTGTATAATTACCTGTTTGGCTGTTTGAGCGGCAATTCTACCAAAATCGTGTTTCGATTCAAGCTCTATTTGGACTTGCTCCCCTTCTTTTATTGTTTTTTGAATTTTTTTTGCATCTTTTAATAGTTTTTGTGATTCTTCATCGTGGAATTCTTCTTCTGCCACTACATCAAATATTTGCCACACTTTCATTTCGTTTGTATCAGGATCGAGCTTGACTTTAATAATTTGAGTTGGCTTGCCAAATTCTTTTCTATAGGCGGCTGCGACTGCAGCTTCCAATATTTCAATAACAACTTCCTTAGACAAACTTTTTTCATCAACTAATTGATTGATAGCCGCTATAAATGGGTTGATTGCCATATTTATTCCTTTTTTTACTTGTTTGCTTTATTTGATTATATCAAATATAAAAAATGACAAGAATATCTTCTCGTCTACTACTAGTTTAACATAAATGATATTCAAAATCAAGACTAATGAACTTTTGGATTTTATTCCGTTGTTTTATCGTCAAATTCTTCTTCGTTTTCTTCTGCCTCTTGCTTTGTTCCCCTAACAATGCCATCTCTATGATGCGCTGGAGAATAAATAGTATAAAGCTTTAAATCTTCATCTTTTGAAGTATTTTTTATGTTGTGCTCTGCTCCTGCCGGCACGACTATTGCTGTTCCGTCTGATATATCATATACATTACCATCGATAATACACTCTCCTTTGCCTTGATCTATTCTGAAAAATTGGTCGTTTTGAGAATGAATTTCCATACCAATTTCTTCTTCAGGTTTTAAGCTCATTACAACCAATTGAGAATGTTTTCCTGTATACTCAACCTTCCGAAAATTATTATTATCTTTTGTTTCTTGTTCTATGTTTTTAACATAACCTTTCATTTTATTCCTTTCTTTTTTTATATATTTTTTGGTTCGTACCTACTACTATAGTCAAGTTCCTTGATATTGCAAGTAAAGTGTTACCTGATTTGTTTTTTTATGAACATTAACGGAAATACAAATACAGCATTAAATATTCTTTTAGCTCGTTTTGGTTCAAATATCAATCTCCATAACCATTCTAGTCCTATTTTTTGAAAAAATTTTGGAGCTCTTTTTCTTTTGCCAGATACAAAGTCATATGTTCCACCCACTCCTATTCCAAGCTTGTAATTTAAAAGTTTTTTGTTCTTATAGAGAAATATTTCTTGTTTTGGTGCGCCAAATGCTACAAAAATTACATCAGGATGAATTTTTGCAATTTTATTCGGTAATTCCTTGTCTTCCCAGTCAGAATAAGAATAACCTGCGATTTTTAGATTTGAATAATTTTGTTTTACAGTTTCAACTGTTTTATATAAGACTTCTTTGCTTCCGCCCAAAAAGTAAACACTGTACTGATTTTTCAAAGAATAATCTAAAATATCCCAAAACAAATCAGAACCGCATATTCTTTGAGGTATTACATTTAAACTTTTTTGGTCAAATATTATTTTAAACCCTGCTATTATCCATAAAAATAAGAATTTGAAAAAATCAGCAAATTTATTAGTTGTTTTTTTGTGGTTTTGTATCCAAGCACTAGCTCTTATTGAAATACCATCGGGAAGGCAAAATTCTGCTGATTTTAATATGTGTTTGAATAAATTATTTTTTTCTGATTCAACTAAGAACTCTGCATTGACTGTAGTAACAAAATTATTTTTATTATTCTTAATATATTTAAAAAAATTATCTTTTGATTCAGCGAATATGGAAATATCGAAAATATTAATAGTTTTCATGTTAATTTCTCATATTGATTAATTTTATGTATTCTATGGTTTCACTCGCACATTTTTTCCATGAGAAAAATTTAGCCCTTTTAAGCCCAGTTTTTATCATCAGTTCGTGTAATTTTTTATTATTGATGATTTTTGATAATGCTACGGCCATAGAGAATGGTTTATCTGGATCAATCAAGATAGAAGCGTTTCCTGCTATCTCTGGCAGACTGGTGCTGTTCGAACATACTACCGGTATACCGCATGCCATTGCTTCAATTATAGGGAAGCCGAATCCTTCATAATATGAAGGAAAAAAGAAAATATCAGCATTACGCATCAAATTACTATTGGTCTGATCGTCGACATATCCCAAAAAATAAATTTGTTTTTTTAATTCCGAAGATAGTTTTTCATATTCTTTTTTTATTTCATCTGCTCCGTATCCGTCCTTACCTGCCAATACTAAACTATGTTTGATTTTAGATTCTTTTCTTAAGAGTTCAAAGGATTTTAACAAATTGATAATATTTTTTTTTGATTCAATTCTTCCTACAAAATAAATATATGGTTTTTGAATATCTTTATATGTTAAATTATCTATTTTGGGATAAAATAAATTTTGGTTGTATCCGTGAGGTATGACTTTGATTTTGCTAGGATCTGTTTTAAAATATTTAACTATTTCTTTTTTTGTATGATTGCTTGGTACAATAATTCCTTTTGCTTTTTCTATGCAGTATTTATTTGTCCATTTTTGATAAATAGTTTCTTTTTTATGATATAGTTCGGGTTTTACCATATACCCTACATCATGAATTGTGATTACTGAATTTTTGAAATATAAAAATGGGATTATATGAGAAGGAACAAACAGGATGTCCGTTTTATTTTTTTTTAAAGCTGTAATCAAATAGTATTGAGACCATAATTTTTTTCCTGCTACTTTAATCCATCGGAAATTTTTTGGTAGTGAAGAAAACTCTTTTGGCGGATCAATAGGAGCAAAAAAGTATAGCTCGTCCTGAATATGCATATTTATCCATGAGGAAATCAAAGCATTACTATATTGCTCAACGCCTGTTTTTTGTACTTTTACAGCTCTAGAAGCATCAATAGCTATTTTCATAATTCAATTATACCTGTTTTTTAAAAAAATGTAATAAATTAGTAGATTACGCCATTTGTTTTATGGATATATTAAATATGTTGTATAATCTTTGTGAAAAAAATAAAAATTTGTTCGTAGGTATTTCTTACTTCTGTAATAATCCTTGAATTTCGCTTTGCTCATCCGCCAGCTGTCGAAGTGGGCTCGAAGTACTCCGTAACGGAGAATACTTCTCATAAACAAATATATCCACGAATTTCGTTGCAATATAATTGCAACTCAGTCGTGGGCTCGAAGTACTCCGTAACGGAGAATACTTCTCATAAACAAATATATCCACGAATTTCGTTGCAATATAATTGCAACTCAGTCGTGGGCTCGAAGTACTCCGTAACGGAGAATACTTCTCGCTACTTAATCCATAGAACGGATTTTTTAAAATCGTCTAAATTTTCAACTGCAATTCCAGTGCCTTTTGCTACGCAAAGTTCAGGTTCTTCTGCTGTTTGGCAAGGCACGCCTGTAATTTTTGTGAGAAGTTTGTCAATATTTTTTAATTTTGCTGATCCGCCTGTTATGATAATTCCTTTATCCATTACATCAGAAGCAAGTTCTGGAGGTGTTTTTTGCAATACACTTTTTACAGCTAAAATTATTTGATTTAACTCATCTTTGATTGCCAGTGGTATATCGTTGTATGATATTAAAACGCTTTCTGGTAGTCCTGTAACTGTATTACACCCAGATACCTCAAAAGTTTTTTCTTCACCTTCTTTTACCAAAGCTGATCCTATCTTTATTTTAGTATCTTCGGCTGTTTGTTCACCGATAATTAGATTATATTTTTTTCGTATATAATTTATGATAGCTTGATCAATTTTATTCCCCCCTATACGAATAGATGTGGAAGCCACAATGTCTCCCAAAGATATAACGGCTACTTCTGTCGTTCCTCCTCCTATGTCTATTACCATGTTTCCACTTGGAGCAGATATAGGAATCCCTGCTCCTAAGGCCGCAGCTATCGGTTCTTTGATAATATATGCTTCTTTTGCTCCGGCTGCTATCGTTGCATCAGTTACTGCTCTTTTTTCAGTCGAAGTTACTCCTGCAGGTATCGCTATCAATACTTCTGGTCTGAAAAATCGAACTTTTCCCAATATCTGATCAATGTAATACTTCAGCATAGCATGGGCGATTTTAAAATTTGCTATTACACCATCTTTTAATGGATAAGCCGCAATGATACTATCAGGAGTTCTTCCAAGCATTTGCTTTGCTTCCTGTCCATAAGCCAAGATTGTATCATTAGAACTTGCTAAAGCAACTACGGAGGGTTCATTTACTACAATCCCCTTGCTCGGCACATAAATCAGAAGAGATGTAGTGCCTAAGTCAACAGCCAAACGTTTTCCCGCCATTATGAAATCCTCACAATATCAGCTCCAAGTTTATTTAATCGTTCGTCAATTCTATCATATCCTCGATCGATAATATCTATGTTGTCTATTTCTGTTTTGCCCTTGGCTATAAGCGCCGCTAAGAGAAGTGTCGCTCCCGCTCTTAGATCAAAAGAAGTGATTTTTTTAGCTTTTAAATTAGTAGGACCATGAATAATTGCTTCTCTATTTGTTTCAAGATGAATTTTTGCGCCCATTCGATTTAATTCTTTGGTATAATTCAACCTTGATTCAAACATTGTTTCAAAAATCGTCGATATACCATTTGCTTGACTGGCAAGAATGCTTATGGGTGCCTGTAAGTCAGTAGGATAGCCCGGATAAGGTCTTGTGGCAATATTAAATGGATTAAAATGAGTAGTTTTTGTGATAATCATACGATATGTTGCATCTTTATTTTTTTCCAGATGGAATTTCATATTAGCTTGAGTAAATTTTAATAATACCAACTTAAGATGGTCAGGGATAATGGGGTGGATAATAAATTCACTGTTCGTGAAAGCTCCAGCTATTGCCATTGTTCCTATCTCTATCCTATCAGGGATAACATAGAATTCAGTAGGATGCAATTTTTTTACTCCTTGGATAATAATTCTAGATGTTCCCCCACCTTCAATGTCGGCTCCCATTTGGTTTAGCATTTTTATAAGTTCATTTATCTCTGGTTCCATTGCCGCATTTTCAATAATTGTTTCTCCTTGAGCAAGGACACCCGCCAAAATGATATTTTCAGTTGCAGTTACCGAAGCTTCCTCTAATACTATTTCAGCGCCTGTTAGTTTCTCTGCTTTTAAGTGGTAAAATTCGCCTTCTTCTTTTTTTGTTACTCCCATCTTTGAAAAAGCTTTTAAGTGGGTATCTATTGAGCGAACACCAATCTGACATCCTCCGGGATGGGGTAATGATATTTTACCAAAAAGACCAAGAATAGCGCCAATAATTACAACGGATCCGCGGAATTTTTTTACAGCTATATAATCTAGATTATCTTCATGAATTCCGGTTGAATCAATTTCTAGGATATCTTTGTAGCGAGTGATTTTGATTCCAATCGATTGTAAGATTTCACTCATATAAATAATATCAGATAGATTAGGCACATTATAAAGGGTAGTCTTTCCTTGCGCTAAAATTGATGCGACCATCATTTTCAATGCTGCATTTTTAGCTCCTTTTGGAGTAAATACTCCTTTTAGACGATTTTCGCCCATAATAATAAATTTTGACATACTTTCTCTTTTTTATAATTCTACTATAATGGTTTTAAGCTATATTTGGCAAGTAGTATGAAAAAAATAAAATTCAAATATTTATATATTTTTTGGCCCACTGTATCTTTACTGTTTATTTTAGCTGTAAGCACAACTATTCTACTTGCAAGTGGTTATAGATTTAATTTAAAAAATATGCATTTGGAAAAAACGGGATCGATTAAAATCAGTACAATACCAACTAAAGCAAATCTTTATTTGGACAACAAGATCATTGCTACGAGGTCTCCTTTTTCAATATCTTATTTATTACCTGGAAAATATGATATCAAAATTGAAGCATCGGATCGTAAAATAGTTGAAAAAAAAATATCTGTCGAAGCAGCTAAGGTTACATACAATGATTCAATTATTTTATGGAAAGAGAATATTCAAGTCAAGCCATATAGTAAAAATGACGATAATTTATTTTCTAAATCAAACGATCTGACAATAAAAGAAACAGAGCTTTATGACAACGGTAAATTTATTACCAGAACGAGCGATATTATCATAGCGGCTGAAAAATTGAATAAATATTATCTTATAGCAACCGAAAACACTATATATGCACTATATCAGGACGGATCGTGCTATGTAGAGCTTATTAAGTCAGATACAAAAATTAAAGATATACGATACATTAATACTAATCATACTGTAGTTTGGTCTGATGAGGCTGAAAAAGTTTATTCTGCAGAATTATATTAGAGTACTTTTGGCAGATAATTTAAATCAAGATTTTTATGATCGGGATCTGAATAAACCAATCCTTCAACTAGTTCTGCTTGTACAATAAATCTATTTATTGATGTTCCCACGGGAACACAAGTCATCAGAGTAATAATGGGTTTTTCCGTTGGAGCTATCACTGATAAATCTTTGGGGGTCACGATTTTTGTATTTTTGACTCGATATAAAAATTGTTGATTGTTGTAATTTATTACTATATCGTTTCCTATATTGATATTTGGGAGAGTGGCAAATATCTGATTGTAGTTTCCAGGAGCCCAAGCATAATTTGATGAATGTCCAAAAATAAAACTATTTCCTATCATATCTGGTAAAGCTGTTCCTTCAAGATTTACCAAGCCGTTTTCTAGCTCTGTATAGATATTATCTAAGGGTATGTTCCAGTTTACGGGAGCGGTGATTTTCAATGTTGGTATTGTTAAATGATCGTTTGGCAAGTTTTCGATATAAATTCTGGAAGTTGGTTTTGGTTTTTCATCCGATCTTTCAACTTTAGGATTTTTATCAATTGTGTTAATTTTTGTTTCATTTGGTTTAAATGTAATTTTTTTGTAATAAGCTGGATAATTTAATAAAAAATAAAATACGAAAAACAAAACAACAAACATTGAGACAATTTTTATAAATCTTAATAATATGTTTGGTTTTCTTCTATTTTTAAAAATTAAACTATACTCTTTTTCTGAGATCATGAATTAATTATATCAGAACTTGTATTTTTTATTTTTTCATAATGTTAAATAGTTTTTAGTGAGCGCCTTCCGAACAAGTAAATACATTATGGTGGTGTTTGTTGGAAAAAGTCAGAACTCATTTTGAACAAAACCCAGAATGATTGCCGCGTTTCGCGCGGCAGAACCAAAACGGAACGCTCGGGCGGGCAAAAAGGATGGGGGTTGGGGGGAAGGAATTTTTGCCCGCCCTCGCTTTCGCCGCTTCTTTTTTC
>CAZZBO010000009.1:0-31016 GCA_964652345.1 uncultured Candidatus Saccharibacteria bacterium
AATGTTATTACTTGGATATGTTATGTTTTTTGGGTATAGCTCGGGTGTGGCGACTGCCTCAATTTATTTTCTCGATATACCAGCAATTTTGTTATTAATATTGGTTTACTTTTCTTATCATGAAAATTTAATTGTATACTATATAGTAAATTTCATTTATTTTATACTCTCGATATTAAGTATATTGAATGTTTATATTACTGGAAGTTATTATACAATTGAAGTGTATTTATGTATCACAATTATAGTTACGTTAATATATTATTTTTTAATAAGGACGTCAAATTTTAAACTACTGGCTATTTTGTTTGCCGGATTGATAATTTTAACGATAATTGTGATCTTGGATTTTTCAGATTATAGGTTCATTTTATCATTAGCTTCTGTAATAATAATAACTTTATTCTTGACACATTTAGCAGGTTTAAATATCATAAGAAAATAAAAACAAATATATATTTAAATAATGATTTTAGACATTCTTCGTTCAACATTTACATCGATTTGGGCAAATAAAGTTAGATCTTTTTTAACTATGCTTGGTGTAATTTTGGGCGTAAGCTCGGTTGTGACATTGATTTCTGTTGGTGAGGGTGTAAAGCAAGATGTAAAAAATTTGGTCCAAGGTCTAGGTACGAATATGTTGTTTGTAATTCCGGGCAATCTTGATCCTGCTACCATAAATTCCGGGGGGTCTAGCAATCCTGCTAGTTTTATCTCCGGAGACGTTTTATCAATGAAAGATATTGAATCTCTAAGAGAAATATCCGAATTAGAGGCAGTTGCTCCTTTTTCTATGTTGCCCGGAAATGTAAGAAATGGAGAAAAGCTTACACCAGCAGAAGTTATTGGAACTTATCCAGAGATAGAAAAAGTTTTTACTGGCATCAAGATTGAACAAGGAAGAAATTTTACTGACGATGAGCTTAGTAGTAATTTGGCAATTTTGGGCAATGACGCAAAAACACTTCTTTTTGGAGAAGAAGAAGCAATCGGCAAAAAAATTACCATAGGCAAAGGGGAGGAGTTTGAAGTCATTGGCATTATGAGCAAGCCCAAAGAGACTTCTGCTCTTGGTGGAAACGAACTTGGACAGATGATACTTGTTCCTTTTGACACAACTACTCGTATCATAGGCAAAGAGCAAGTTTATCGTATTGGCTTAAAAGTTGCCAATCAATATGATGCAAAAGAAGTTGCAAAATTAGTAAAACAAAATATGCAAAATCGTCATCAGGCGGATGAATTTTCTGTATTTACTCAAGAAGATATGTTAGATCTTTTGGGACAATTTTTAAACATAGCTACAGCGATGGTTAGCGCCATAGCGGCAATTGCTTTAATAGTTGGGGGAATCGGCATAATGAACATTATGCTTGTTACAGTTACTGAAAGAACCCGAGAAATTGGCATTAGAAAAGCAGTTGGAGCAACTTCTACAGCGATAATGTGGCAATTTTTAGTGGAAGCAGTAATTATCTCTGTAATGGGTGGTTTGTTTGGACTTGTTTTTAGCTTTTTTGCTTCGATAATGGTCAATAAATACTCTCCGATAAATCCTGTGATCACTTTGGATGCAATACTGCTTGCTTTGAGTGTCAGTTCACTAGTAGGCATAGTCTTTGGACTTGCTCCAGCTCTTCGAGCGGCTAAAAAGGATCCAATCGAAGCTCTTCGATATGAATAAAAGGTTAAAAACACCAAGCGTAAAATAATAATTTAAAATATAATAAAATTTGAATATTTAATAGGTTGTTTTTTTAGTGATTTAGATATATAAGATTTTTTCAGGGTTTTGTCATTGATTTGTCAATGGAAATTTGAATTTTAGATTTAATTTTTTGATCGATTTATTTGAAAATAAAAAATTTTTTCGTTGACATTTATTGTGTTGACTATTTATTATATTTTGCCATAATTAAGTTAAGGAGGAATATGAGAAATACTCTTAAATTATCAGTTTATGTGTTTATGTTTGGGGTAGCTTTGTTTATTTTTGGTGGTACCAATATCTTATTTCAAGCCGAATCCCAAAGTGTTGAAACAGTGTCATCAATTTTTAAAATTTCTTCAATTATTGGTATTGCTATGATTGCCGTATCATTGATTTTATTCATTATTGTTACGGCAATAAGCGGTCCGGAAAATAAATGAAAATTATTGCAGATTTGCATATTCATTCAAAATTTTCTCGAGCTACCAGTCAAGATATGATTCCTGAGCTGTTAGAAAAAACTGCTTTTTTTAAAAAGATCAATATTATTGGCACAGGAGATTGCACTCATAGGGGGTGGATCAAAGAATTACAAGAAAAATTACAGCCTGCAGAAAAGACAGGACTTTTTAGAGTAAAACCAAAATATTCTTTAATCGCTGATAAATGGAGTAGTCAAAAAGGTCCATATTTTATGTTAACGGGAGAAATCTCTTCAATATATAAAGATTCATATAAAACGCGTAAAATTCATTCTCTTCTGCTGGTTCCAAATTTTATTATTGCCAAAAAAGTTATCAATAAATTATCAAAAATCGGAAATATAGATTATGACGGAAGACCAATTATTGGAATATCTGCTTATGATTTGGCAAAAATATTTTGGGATGAAGATGAGTTTTGTGAAGTCATTCCTGCGCATATTTGGACTCCTTGGTTTTCGATATTTGGTTCAAAATCTGGCTACGATGATTTAAAAGATTGTTACAAAGAAAAAAGTTATAAAATTCATGCTCTAGAAACAGGATTGTCATCTGATCCGAGAATGAATTGGATGATTTCAAAGCTTGATAAATATACCCTCATAAGTAATTCTGATGCCCACAGTCTAAATAATATTGGGAGAGAAGCTACTGTTTTTGATTTAGATACAATTGAATATAAAAACATTATTAACTCAATACGTACAAAAAAAGGATTTGTGGGGACTATTGAATTTTTTCCAGAAGAGGGGAAGTATCACAATGATGGTCATAGTTCATGCAAAGTAAATCAAAGCCCCCTTGAGTCAAAAAAATTAAAAAATATTTGTCCAGCTTGCGGGAAACCACTAACATTAGGAGTTTTTCATAGGATTAATGCTCTTTCTAATCAAAAAGAAAACAAGTCTTGTGCAAAGAATCATAAAGTTTGGTATATAATTCCTCTTATAGAATTACTTTCTGAATTATACAAGGTCAAAAAACCATCAAAAAAAGTTATCTTGGTATACCAATCACTTGTTGAAAGGATGTCAGAATTTGATATTTTAATTTTTGCTTCAAAACAAAAATTAAATAACATAATATCACCAGAGCTAACAGAGATGATTTTAAGAATGAGAGACCAAAAAGTTTTTAGAATTCCAGGATATGACGGAGTTTATGGTAAGATATATATAAATAAAAAATCCGATTTGGGTCAAAATAAATTATTTTAATGAACGAAAAAGATATTAATATATATACAAAAAAATATCACTCTCCATGGATTTTTATAATTTTTTTACTATTTACTTTGTTTGTAGGGTTTTATACATATGAGGGTTTAAAACAAATAGATAGAATATACGATGAAGTTGAAGCAGCTTATTCTTCTTCTAATCTAAAATAATCAAAAATGCCTGAATTACCCGAAATAGAGACAATAAAACGAGGACTGGAGCGAAAAGTAATCGGAAAAACCATTGTAGAGGTTATTGTCAGAGATCAAAAGTTAATGCAATCGGATCCGATACATATAATAAATAAAAAAATTTTGGCTATTAATCGTTATGGAAAACTTTTAGATCTTGAATTGTCTGAAAATTACGCACTTTTAATCCACCTTAAAATGACAGGTCAATTAGTGTTTCAATCAAGCGACGAAACTGAAAAAATTATCGGAGGTCATCCTCAAAAATCTTATAACAAACCATTACCTCATAAGCACACCCATATAATAATAATTTTTTCAGACGACTCAAGATTGTTTTTTAATGACTTAAGGAAGTTTGGATATATGAAGATTCTAAATAGTAGCAAGATTCAAAATGATAATTTTATCAAGTTACTTGGCGTCGATGCATTGAATCCAAGATTTGATTCAAATTATCTTTTAAAAAAAATTTCCTCTCGTCCCAAAACTACAATTTATCAAGCACTTTTAGATCAACGTATTGTGGGCGGAATAGGCAATATTTATGCAAACGAATCATTGTATGATGCTAAGATTTTGCCTCAGACAAAAAATTTCAATTTAGATCATAAAAAAATAAAAAAAATTATTACATCGATCGTAAAAATATTAAATAGAGCCATAGAAAGAGGAGGATCTTCCGACAACACATACCGTCAAATAGATGGAAAAATAGGTACTTATCTAGATATTGTATTGGTGTACCACAAGCAATTTGATCCTTATAATCATAGGATAAAAAAACAAAAAATTGGAGGAAGAACGGCTCATTTTTGTCCTATCTGTCAAAAATAATATTTACATAATAAGATAAATATAATTTCATAATATGAAACAACGAAATTTTATTATAAAGTTTTTGTTGGATATGGCTTGTAAAGGGCGGAGATGATTTTGTTTGCACTTTTTATTAATGTTCGATCCGCCTAAAGCGGATCGATTTTTTTAAGGAGGTTTTGAGTAAATGAGCAAAAAATCAAGTCTTGATCCTAAGAATCTTATTTTTGGACATAAACAGCTTATCCAAAATATGTCTATTCAAGATAGAATACGTTTGGCAAAAAAAGCTGACACAAAAACTATAAAAGAGATTTTATTGAGTCTTAAGAGTGACAAGAAAAATTATCAAAAGTGTCTTTTATTGGCAAAAAAACGAGGTATAAACAACATTGGTTAACGGGTCTTTTAAAAATACTAAGGATAAACAATCCTTGGTATTTTTTTTAAAAAATCTGATAGAATAAATCCAAGAATATGAGAAGCAAAAAAACAAAATTAATTATTTTAAATAGAAAAGATTATAGTGAAGCTGATCGGATTTTAACTGTTTTTGACGTTTCTACGGGGCTAAAAAAAATTATTGCCAAAGGTTCAAGAAAAAAATTAGCCCATTTAGGAGGAAAAATTGAACTTTTTTATGAAATTTTTGCTCAACTGGTTGAAGGAAAAACGTGGGATATTCTAACAGAAGCTGAAATCATCGAAGATTGCCCCTCTATTCGTAATAATTATCAAAACTCATTGATGTCTTATCAAGTTAGTCGTCTTGCTATTTTAGCTTTAAAGCCAAATAATCCGGCTCCAAGAATTTATTTTTTACTAAAAAGCACTTTGCATTTAATCAATGAAAATATGTCTACTCAAGGATGGCTTTATTTTGTTTCGGGATTACTGAATGAACTCGGCTATACTCCAAATTATACAATATGTCCCATCTGTCAAAAAAAAATTTCATTACCTGTGAAATGGCATATTGAACACGGCTTAATTCATCAAGATTGTAGTGAATTGGGTATTAGCTTAGACGAAAAACCAGCAAAATGCATAAAGTTGATTCTTTCAGATAACAATATTATAGTAAAGTTGAATTTGAATGATAAAATTTTAAAGTCTATAGCAAGTTTGTTTTTTGAATTTTTGTGTTTTCATACTGGGATCAACCAAGAAATGGTATTAAAGGATTAATTTATGGCTTATTTAGAGATAAATTTAGAAAATATTGCAAAAAATTATAAAATATTTAAATCAATAATTGATCCAAATGTTAGGATTTGCGCTGTTGTGAAAAATAATGCTTACGGCATGGGCTTAAAACAAGTTGGAAAAACTTTGAAAAATCTTGCAGTAGAATGGTTTGCAGTAAACAATCTTCAAGAAGCCATAATTTTAAGAGAGGGAGGGATTCTCCAGCCTATTTTAATTTTGGGTTATTTGAATCCAAATAAAGAAGCAATAGAGGCGGCTCGACATAATTGTTCTGTGACATTGTGTGATCTTCATTGGGCTAAAGAAGCCGCTGGATACATTCAAAAATTTGGAAAAAAATTAAACTATCACCTTAAGATAGATACAGGAATGCATCGTTTTGGTATCTATCCGATAGAGATTGCGGATTTTATTGATAACATTAAACATCTAAATTCTCTTAATTTTGAAGGGGTTTATTCGCATTTAGCATGTAGTAATGACCTTAATAAATCGCAAGAGCAACAGGAAAATTTTAATGAAGCTCTATTTAAACTGCAATCTATCGGGCATAAGACGGATATAGTTCATTTGACAAATACAAACGGATCATTATTTTTGCCAGATGCGCAATTTGATATGGTTAGAATTGGTATAGGGCTTTATGGATTTTGTGAAAAAGATATTGAGTTAAAGCCCGTTTTTAGATTAAAAGCAAAAATACTTTCAATCAAAAGAGTCCCTCAGGGCGCAAAAATAGGCTACGGATTTACATTTACAGCAAAACGTTCGATGGTAATCGCTGTGGCTGATATCGGATATACAGATGGGTTGCCAAGAATTAGCAGTAATTTATCAAAAGCAATCTTAAACGGGAAGGTAATAAACCAAATAGGAACATTATCAATGAGTTATTCGATGTATGATATTACGGGTATTGCAAATGTAAAAATTACTGATGAGTTGATTATTTTAGACGCAGAAATACCTCAAATCAACCCAAAAGATTTTGCAAAAAAAATCGATACTACAATATATGAACTTATTTCAAGGTTGCCTTTTAATATGGAGCGCAAATATCAATCTTTTTGATTGCAAAAAACCAATTTTTTATACATAATAGAATTATCAATAAA
The DNA here is from genome assembly GCA_964652345.1 of uncultured Candidatus Saccharibacteria bacterium. Lineage (GTDB taxonomy): Bacteria > Patescibacteriota > UBA1384 > CAZZBO01 > CAZZBO01 > CAZZBO01. The sequence goes on from CAZZBO010000009.1 coordinate 6,751, forward strand.
AGGAGGGTAGTTGTTTAATCGTAAGCAGAATTCAAATAGTGATAACCAAGCAACTGATTTTCAAGCTTCTAAATCAAAAAAACAAAATGTTAGCTCAGGTGTTCAGTCTGGTGATTTTATAAATAAAAAAAATACTGATAGTCTAGCTAACATAAATCCCGTAGAAATTAATAATAATACGAAAAATCATACAAAACAAAATCAAATATCAGATGACTATTATGTCAATTTAAATAAATTGCCTACGGATCCTAGTTTAAGTTTGATTTCACAGAGTTCGGATTTTGTGCCAATAAAAAAAGAGCAAATTGTGGTTCCCTCAAAAATTAGTCCGGCAGAAGCAATATATTTATCTGAATCTGAAATTCCAGTAATCAAAGAAGATGAAAGAATATTAGCGCCAATGTCCAACATTTATTCTTTGTTGCAACAACAAGCGGAACAGTCAGAAGCTATGGCATTAAGTGGCGCTCAAATAGCCCAGTATCATATAAAATCAGAAAGTCCAGAAGAGGAAAATATATTTTCCAATAGCTTTATAGTAGTTTTCAATATTATTTCAATCCTTGTTTTAATATTTCCTGCTATTGGTTATGAATCTCAACTGATCAGAATGTTTTTTATGCCCTCTCTTTTGTTTATGATTGTTTGTTTTTTATTAACCGCCTCATCTAGAGTTAATCCTTATTTGACAGTGATAACATTAGCTGTTTTTATAATCCAATCAGTTATCGGAGTAATTGTAATATTAAAATTACTTGAATATATTTCCGGAGATGTGATTATTTTCGGTTCATATTTGCAAAATTTCTATTTATAATGCACTGGCTCAGATAAATACCGTACACATTGCTAGAAATAGGTTTAGATGATAAAATATTTTTGTGAATAAAAAAATTGCGCTAAATAAAATGGAAAAAATTGTAAATCTTAGTAAGAGACGTGGTTTTTTTATTCCTACAAGTGAAATTTATGGAGGACTAGCTTCAATCTACGATTATGGTCCTCTCGGCTTGGCTTTAAAACAAAATGTAAAAAATTTGTGGTGGAGAGAATTTGTGTTAAAAAAAGATAATATCGAAGGGGTTGATACAGCGATTATTATGCATCCAAAAGTATGGGAAGCGTCCGGACATTTGCAAAATTTTTCTGATCCTATGATTGAATGCAAAAAATGTCATTTTCGTTTTAGGGAAGACCACATAGAGAGAATTCAAAATGAAAAAATCAAAAATCAAAATGACAATTTAAAATTTGAAAATTTATCAAAAAAAGAAATGTTAGTTTGCCCAAAGAGTGGGGAACACCAGTTTGACGAGTCACGGCAGTTCAATTTAATGTTTAAAACATTTCTTGGTGCTACCGAAGAAAAAGCAGATATTGCTTATCTTCGTCCAGAAACAGCGCAAGGTATGTTTACAAATTATAAATATATTTTGGAAAGTCGTAGAAAAAAAATTCCTTTTGGAATCGCTCAAGTCGGAAAATGTTTTCGTAATGAATTATCTTTGGGTAATTTTTTATTTCGTTTAAGAGAGTTTGAAATTGCAGAAATAGAATATTTTGTAAAACCAGGAGAGGATGATTTGAGTTTTAATTCTTGGGTAGTTGAATGGGAGAATTTTTTAAATTTTGTTGGATTAAGCAAAGATAATATTCGCAGAGACGAAAAGGATAAATCAAATTTGGCGCATTATTCAAAATCAACCATTGATTTGCAGTATAAATATCCTCATGGATGGGATGAGATAGCTGGTATTGCCAATCGCACAGATTATGATTTGACTCAGCATAAACAATTTTCCGGTAAAGAGCTTGAATATTTTGATCAAGAAACCAATAAAAGTTTTATACCTTATGTAATTGAGCCAACTTTAGGCGTTGAACGACTTATTTTAGCAATATTATCTGAAGCGTATCAAGAAATTGAAGGTGGTAGAGAGCAAAATGAAGAAAAAAACGAAGTTATTTTAGATTTTCATTATCAAGTTGCTCCTATTAAGGTTGCTGTTTTCCCATTGGTTAAAAAAGATCAATTAAAAATAATCGCAAAAAATATTTTTCACAATTTGCAAAATAATTGGTTTGTTGAATATGACGAATCAGGATCAATCGGTCGCAGGTATCGCCGTCAAGATGAGATTGGCACTCCGTTTTGTATAACCGTTGATTTTGATACTCCTGAAAACAATACGGTTACCGTTCGTGATCGAAGGACGATGGAGCAAAAGAGAGTAGCTATCGATGAATTAAATAATCTTATAGAAAAAAGTCTCCAGCAAAACACCTTATTATAAATTAGATTTTTTTTAAAATAGTAGGGTTGTAATTTGAGTTATCCACAAGGGAAGGGATTTTCATATAAATTTTATATGGGGATAAATTTATATATATTACGGAAAAATTACGGTATATCAGATATAATTTGAGTGGAAATAATTTATTGACCATTACCTGTACTAAACATATAATTGGCAACAGATGGTAAAAAGTGGTGAAAAGTGGGGAATTTAGTGTAATATTACAAGTAAATATGAAATCCAATATATGTTTATCGGTGAATACAATCATAGCATTGACGAAAAAGGAAGAGTTGCGATTCCGATCAAATTCAGAAATCATTTGGCAGAAGGAGCGATCATAACTCGAGGGCTTGATAAATCACTTTTTTTGTACCCTAAAAATCAGTGGCAGAAACTTGCAAAACAACTTGTTGATCTCCCGATAACAAAACAGGCAGTACGAGCATTTGAACGTTTTTTACTTTCAGGAGCAATGGAGGTTGATATCGATCGACAAGGCAGAATCATTCTCCCTATCTATTTACGTAAATTTGCAAAAATACAAAAATCAGTGATCATTGCGGGTCTTTATAACAGAATAGAAATTTGGGATGAAAGTCTTTGGCAAGCTTATCAAAAAGAAAATGAAACAAAAGTAGAACAAACCGCGGAACAGTTGATAGATATAGGGATATAATCTTTTCCCCTTTGCTGGAGGGACTTCAGCAAAGGCTGAGCAGATTAGATATTAGCCAGCAAATTAAAAATTGTTTCGACCAGTAGCGGGAGAAATCCGCAGTTTCCTCTTTTGACTGCATTTTATAGTCATAAGAATCGAACTTGCCGTAGAAGATACCTTGAGCAGTATTTTTTAGTCTATCAGGTTAAAAAAAATAGACTCAGATATCTTGTTTATAACTCACAACCCGAGAAATCGGGGTGGGAAGGAGGGGATTCCTGCTACTGGCCAACAATTTTATAAGATGAATTATGAAACACGATCCAGTATTTTTAAATAAAGTAATAGAATTATTGGCTCCTGAAAAAAATGAAAATTTCATTGATGCGACTCTTGGGATGGGAGGTCATGCGTCTTTGATATTAAAAAAAACCTTTCCAAATGGAAAGTTGCTTGCGCTAGACTGGGATGCAAACGCTCTTAAAAAAGCAAAAAAAAATTTGAAAATATATTCCGATAGAATTACATTTGAAAATGAAAATTATTGTAATTTAAAAAAAATTATTGAAAAAAATAATTATTTAAATCCAAAAGGTATCCTTTTTGATTTAGGGCTTGGTAGTTGGCAACTTGATGATTTAAGCTATGGTTTGAGCTTTAATTCAAATGCGGCTCTTGATATGAGATTCATCAAATTCGGTAAAAGCGCTTTCGAGATAATTAAATATAGCTCACTGAAAGAACTTGACCAACTATTTTGGGAGTATGGAGATGAAAGATACAGCTTTATGATTGCGCAAGCTATTGTAAGAACTCGCAAAGATCATCCTATTAAGACTGTAGCTGATTTAGTAGCTTTGGTTGAATCAATCAAGCCGAAAAAGAGAGAAAAAATTCATCCAGCTACAAAAGTATTGCAGGCTCTAAGAATAAAAGTAAATCAAGAAGATGAAAATTTAAAAAAAGCATTAAATGATATTACAACAATTTTTCATAACGTTATAGTGATTGTAATCAGTTTCCATAGTGGAGAAGACCGAATAGTAAAAAAAATATTTCAAGACAAAACAAAGTATTTGCCGATAGTAAAAAAACCAATTGTTCCATCTTGGGAGGAAATAAAAGCAAATCCGAGAGCTAGAAGCGCGAAATTGCGTGTAGCTAAAATAATTTAGGAGGTAGAATGCGAGATCTAAATGAAGTAATGGGTCATCAAAATCAACAACAGATAAAACAACAAATTAAACTTGGTCCAAAAAGTTTGCGATTTATTACTATAATTTTTTTCTCTGGTTTGATTTTGTTTTATTTAGCTCAAACTACTCAAGGAGCAACAAAAAAATATGAAATGAATGATTTAATCAATAAAAAAGAAGAACTCTTAACCCAAAAAGAGCAGTTAGAGGTTGAAGCTGCAAAACTTAAGTCAATTCAAAAAATTGAAGAAGGAGTAAAAGATTCCAATATGGTCCCAATCAAAGAAATAGAACGGCTTGATCAACAAAAATAAATATGAATCAAAAAGAAGAAATATTAAATTTGAGAGTTAATATTATTGTTTATATATTCGCGATATTGACTGGTTTAATTATTTATCAATTGGTAAATAAACAAATTATTTATTTTAGCTATTTTGTTACAAAAGCTAGCAACCAATATACTTTAGAAAAATATTTACCAGCAGAACGAGGAAAAATTTACTCAACAAATAAAGATGGATCGCATTCTCTTTTAGCAACCAATATTCGTAAATATCAAGTTTCAGTTGTGCCTAGAAACATCAAGGACAAAGAAACCGTTAGCGAAATATTGTCAAAAATATTAAATATCGAAAAAAGTGAAATTTTAAACCAAATAAATAATGATAAATTGTATATCCCTCCGATAGCTAAAAAGCTAGATAAATCCATTGCTGAATCAATTATAAAGGAAAATTTGAAAGGTGTATTGATCGTTCCAGAGTCATACAGATATTACATAGAAAATGGTCTGGCCAGCCAAATTTTAGGGTTTGTTAATGCTGATAATAAAGGACAGTATGGTTTGGAGGGTTATTATAATAATGAGTTGACGGGATTAGAGGGGTTAATAGAGGGCGAGAAAGACACCCGTGGAAGATTGATAAATTCACAAAATCAAGTTGATCCTAAAGATGGAGATGATTTAATATTAACTATTGACCGTAATGTTCAGTATTATATCGAGAAAACTATTAAAGATGCTGTTGAAAAATTTAAAGCAGTTTCTGGGTCGGTGATTGTTATGGATGCTAAAACAGGAGGAATAATCGCCATGGCTAACAGCCCAACATATAATAATAATGAATTTAATCTAGTAAATTCTGAAGATAATAATATTTATCAAAACAGTTCAATTTCAAGTATCTGGGAACCAGGTTCAATTTTTAAACCCCTTGTTATGGGTATCGCCTTACAAGAAAAGTTAGTTGAGCCAGAGACAACGGAAGTTTTTGGAAATAAAGTTGTAGTGCAAAATTATGAAATATTTACAGCCACTAAAAAAGCATTTGGTAAGGAAACAATGACAGAAGTATTGGAAAATTCAGACAATGTTGCCATGGTTTGGATAGGAGATAAAATTGGAAATGATAAATTTATTGAATATATGAATAAAATGGGCATTGGGACAAGAAGCGGAATTGATATTGACGCAGAAGGGGAAGGAAAAGTATTAGATAAAAAAGATTGGAGAGATGTTACCCGTGCAACAGCTTCTTTTGGTCAAGGATTTGCATTAACTCCTATTAGAATGGTCCAACTTTATGGCGCTATTGCGAATAATGGCAAGATTATCTTACCTCATGTTGTTCGAGGTATATTAAATCAAAAAGATGAGGAAGAAAAAATTGACACAAAAGAATTGGGGGCATTATTTGATAAAAGCACTACTCAAAAGTTGACAGATATGTTAATATCCGTAGTGGAAAATGGGCATGGCAAGCGAGCTGGCGTTCCAGGTTATAAGGTTGCTGGAAAAACAGGTACAGCTCAGATTCCCAAGCCAAAAGGAAGAGGGTATTTGGATGATAGCCATATAGGTTCATTTGCCGGATTCTTTCCTGCAAACGATCCAAAATTTGTTGTTTTAGTTAAACTAGACCGTCCTTCTAATGTAGAATTTGCAGAAAGTTCTGCCGCTCCTACTTTTGGAGAAATCGCAAAATGGCTACTAACTTATTATGGAATTGAACCGACAAATTAATTATGAAAAATATTTTAAAAAATTATTTTTGGTGGCTTTCAAAAATCAAATTAAGAGCAAAACCAACAATTATAGGTATTACAGGATCTGCGGGTAAAACTTCTACGAAGTTTGCTATTTCAACTTTATTGATTCAAAAGTACAAGGTAGTTACACCTGAAGGCAATCTAAATACTGAATTTGGAGTTGCTTATGCTATATTAAACCTCAAAATGCCTCAAAATCGTGTCGGATGGATAATTAACATAGTGAAAGGATTCTTTTCAAGTTTGTTTCCTATTGGAAAAAAATCAACAGTTATTCTTGAGTTAGGAGCTGATCGCCCCGGTGATATTTTATTTTTTTCACAAAAATTAAAATTTAATTTTGCGGTGCTTACAAATATTGGAAGCGCTCATTTGGAAAATTTTAATTCAAAGCAAGAATTAATTGAAGAAAAATTAAATCTATTAAAAGCAATAAAATCAGACGGTTTTTTAATTTATAATATTGATGACCCGACAATATTAAATCAATTTATAATTACATCTTTTGCTAAAAAAATTAGTTTTGGAAAAAATGGAGATTGTGAAATTTCAAATATCAAAATCAATCTATCCGGCATATCTGCTATATTAAAATATAAAAATAATCAATTTTCAGTGCAATTACCTACTCTTAATCAATCGCTTTTTTGGTCATTGTCTCCAGCTTTGGTTCTTGGAATAAACCTAAATCTTACAAGAAAACAAATTGAGTATGGTTTACGAAACTACAAAATTGAAAATGGTAGAGGAAGAATTCTAATAGGAATAAAAAATACAACAATCATAGACCATACTTATAATGCCAATCCAAGCTCTTTAAATGGTATTATTTTGAGTTTAGAAAAGCTTCAAACGAATAGAAGGAAAATAGCTATTTTAGGAGATATGAAAGAACTTGGAAGCGAATCAAAATATTGGCATGAAAGGTTGGGATTATATGCGAAAAATACATTTGATAAAGTATATACTTTTGGGAATGAAGCAAAGCATTATGGTCTAAAAAATTTTATTGTTATGAATGATTTGATAAATGTTCTCTTGAAAGAAGTTACTGAAGGTGATATTATTTTAATTATTGGTTCACAAGTCGCTCGTTTAGAAAAAGTAGTTGAAATATTGCTTGAAGATAAAACAAAAGCAAAAAATGTGCTTGTGAGACAAAGTAATAATTGGAAAAATCAATGACTGAATTTTATCTATCACTAACAGGGCTAAACAAAGTTTTTATTCTTACTTTAATTAGTTTTATAATAGCCATTTTATGGACCCCTGTATTTACAGATTTCTTATTTAAAAATCAACTTGGCAAAAAAATTCGGGATACTGGTTATGATGAAAAATCAGCTCCGATTTTTTATAATTTACACAAAGGTAAGGAAAATACTCCAACAATGGGAGGTATTTTGATCTGGGTTACTGTGGCGATAGTAACGGTTGCCTTAAATTTATCACGTTCAGGTACTTGGTTGCCCCTATTTGCTTTAATTGCAACCGGAATTATTGGAGCTATTGATGATCTTTTAAATATTTACGGGATTGGTCCCAATAGGGGAGGATTACCGTTTAGATATAAGTTGATTTTATATATTTTAATTGCTTCTATGGGAGCATGGTGGTTTTATTCAAAATTAGGTTGGAATGCTCTTCATGTTCCTACGATGGGTGATTTTACAATTGGATTTTGGTATGTTCCGTTATTTATTGTTGTTTTGGTCAGTACTGCATTTGCCGCAAATGAAACTGATGGGTTGGATGGATTGGCAGGGGGTGTATTTGCCGCTTGCTTCGGAGCATTTTCAATAATTGCTCTAACTCAAGGCAAAACTGATCTTGCGGCGTTTTGTGGTTCAATAATGGGAGCCCTTTTGGCATTTTTATGGTTTAATATTTATCCGGCTAGATTTTTTATGGGTGATACTGGCTCGATGTCTTTGGGTATGACATTGGGAGTTGTAGCATTTTTGACAAACTCTGTGGTTATTTTGCCAATAATTGGCTCTGTTTTAGTTATTGAAGCATTGTCTGTTATCTTGCAAATTGGTTCAAAAAAATTGCGTGGAAAAAAAATATTCCTTTCATCACCGATACACCATCATTTTGAAGCTATAGGGTGGCCGGAAACAAAAGTAACAATGCGTTTTTGGTTAATTTCTGCGGTTAGCGCATCAGCAGGACTCTTGCTAGCTTTGATTAGTAAAAGTTTCTAAATAATAAATATTGAAATTTTGTTATAATAAAAATATAAATGATCAATTTAAATTTATATAAAAACAAAAAAATTGCACTCTTGGGGGCAGGGGTTGAAACTTATGCCTTAGCCAAATATTATTCAAGCCATCAAATCAGTTGTGGTCTTTTTGAACAAAAACCGTCTCGTATTCAAAAACATAAAGAATATGTTGCAGATATTTATACAGGAAAAGAATATTTATCAAATATCAAAAATTATGATATTATTATTCGTTCTCCCGGTTATCCTCTTAAAAAAATTCAGCAAGAAGCTAAAAAATATCATTTCAAAGGCAAGATAAGTTCTGCTACAAAAATATTTTTTGATTTATGTCCAAGTAAAATTATCGGAGTAACTGGTACAAAGGGCAAGGGAACGACATCTAGTTTAATCTATCAAATATTACGTTTTGCAAATAAACATGTTTTTCTTTCCGGAAATATAGGTTCCAGTCCTTTTGATTTTATTGATGAGCTTGATAAAAATTCATTTGTAGTACTAGAGCTATCATCGTTTCAATTGGAAGATCTTGAAAAATCACCCAATATAGCGGTTGTACTTGAAATAAGTCCTGATCATCTAAAACCACTGTCTTCTGAAAGTCCAAATTTTCATAAATCTCTTGATGATTATATTTTTGCCAAGTCTAATATTGTAGCTCATCAAAAAAAATCAGATTGGGCAATTTTAAACAGAGATCATCATTTTTATAAAAAAATTCAAAAGTCTATCAAGGGCAAGTTAATAACCGTTTCAACAAATACAAAAACTGCAGATTTATTTTTGGATAATTATAAAATTGTTTCAAAAAACGATTCTTATCCGATGATAGATGCGCAAAAAAGAAATCTTTTGGGAATGCACAATCTTGAAAATATTATAGCGGCTGTAGCGGTGGCAAACTGCATAGGTATTGATAAAAAAATTATTGAAGAAGCAATAAAACAATTTAAAGGATTGCCTCATAGGATTAAATTGGTTGAAAAATTTAAAAAAATCAGATTTTATGATGATTCTTACGCTACAAGTCCAGCAGCCACAATAGCGGCAATTGATAGTTTTAACACACCAATTAGTTTAATTGCGGGAGGAAGCAGTAAGGGTGCAGATTTCGATAAGTTGTGCAAAAAGATTCGAAATAGTAAAGTTAATTTCGTCAGTCTAATTGGCGAAGAAGCCAAAAATATTGCTTGTTGTTTGGATAAAAATAATTTTAACAATTATCAGATATTCAACAGGGATTTCAAAAAAGCTATTTTATGCGCTATTGAAAAAATATCTGGCGAAGGTATTGTTTTATTATCTCCGGCATGTGCCTCTAAGGATATGTTTTTGAATGCTTCTAATAGAGGGGAGCAGTTTTTGGATGTTGTAAGAGGTATAAAAAATGAGCTTAGATAAATACCGCAAAAGTAGCCACAGACCTGATTATACATTTATTGCTCTTATAATAGTATTATTATGTTTAGGATTGGTTATGATCCTGTCTGCATCAGTAGTCGTAGGATTTGAAAATTATAACAATAATTATTATTTTGTTATAAAACAACTCTATAGTATAGGATTGGGTTTAATTGCCTTTTTTATTTTATCTGCGATAAACTTTAAAGTTTATCAAAAAACTGCTACTTTGTTTTTAGGTGTTGCGTTAATTCTATCTGTATTAGTATTAATACCTGGATTAGGAGTTGAAGTAAAAGGAGCGCAGAGATGGCTAGATTTTGGTTTTGTTAGATTTCAGACTAGCGAAGTATTAAAACTAGCTTTAGTGATTTATTTGTCTTCTTGGTTTTTTCAAAAAAAAGAACAAATGAAAAATATTTCAAGCGGACTTGTACCTTTTTTTATAATTTTAGGAGTTGTTGCAGGATTGGTAATGCTTCAAAGAGATCTTGGAACAACAATAGTATTGTCAGCTATTGCTGTAGGAATGTATTTTATTTTTGGAGGCAAAATTGAACATATTGCTGTAATATTTTTAGTTGCAATTTTGATAACAGTATTGATGATAAAGTTTGAACCTTATAGAATGACTCGTCTGACAGTATTTTTAAATCCAAATAGTCAAGAATTAGGAGCCGGCTATCATATAAATCAAGCTATGCTTGCTATAGGTTCGGGGGGGCTGTGGGGACTTGGGTTTGGAGGGTCTAAGCAAAAATATCTTTATTTGCCAGAACCTCATACTGATTCAATTTTTGCAATTATGTCTGAAGAATTGGGGTTTATAAGAACAGTATTTGTGCTTTTAATTTTGTTTTTATTCATTTTAAAGGGATTTTCAATCGCAAAAAGAGCTCCTGATGATTTCTCCAAATTATTAGTTAGTGGGATAATGCTTTGGATTGCTTTTCAGAGTATGTTAAATATTGCAGCAATGTTGAATCTTGTGCCATTAACAGGAGTAACTCTTCCTTTAATAAGTTATGGAGGAACCTCTGTAACAATTATTCTTGCCGCTTTGGGTATTGTCACAGGAGTTTCAAAATATACAATAAATCCAGAAAAGAGTAAGCATGTTAGAGCGTAATTCAAAAATTTTGGTAGTCGGTGGTGGCACAGCTGGTCATAGCAAGCCGGCTTGGCAGGTTGCTAAAAAATTAAAACAATTAGATTATGAAGTATACTTTGTTTCAGACGATAATAAAGAATGGGACCAACTCTGTAATAAGGCAAATATTCATTATTTGGGAATAAATTCGGGGAAACTGCTACGTTCTGCACATCCAAAATATTGGATTAATAATTCTGCTCATTTTATTAAAACTGCAATATCAATACAAAAATTATATTTTCAAATAAAAAGAATCAAACCAAAAATAATATTTGCAAAAGGTGGCTTTGTTAGCTTTCCAGTTTGTTTTGTTGCAAGATCTTTGAGAATTCCATTAATCCTTCATGAGTCTGATTCAGTTTTGGGATTAACTAATCAAATATTTAGTGGCTATGCAAAAAAAATCTGTGTATCTTTTGAAAAAGAAAATTTTCCATATAATTTAAATAAAAAATTGGTATATACCGGCATTCCTTTGCAAGAAAAATTTACTCCGTCCCCCCTTCCTGATGAAATGAAGAAAATATTAATTTTTGGCGGAAGTCAGGGTTCAGAGCCAATAAATAGGATGACTCTTGGTTTGGTAAAAATTATCAGCCCAGATTATCAGATCACTTGGATAACAGGAAAAAATAATTATAAATTATTAAAAGAAAAATTGTCGGCTATAGAAAATAAATTACCAAAAATAAAATTAATAGATTTTTCAAATGAAATTGACAAATTGATAAAAGAAAATTTTTTAGTCATTAGCAGAAGCGGAGCAACTTCAATTTATGAGATTAGCGCAATTGGACGGCCTGCAATTTTTATACCTTTTGCAGACGCTAGTAGAGATCATCAGCGCAAAAATGCATTGATTTTAAAAAAGAAAAACGCCGCTTATGTTTTAGAACAGACAGCGACACCGTATAATCTATTGAAAATTATTAAAACCATCAACAAAACTAAAGCGATCGCTCTTGTAAAATCTATCAAATCGTTTTATAACAAAGAGAGCATAGACTTAATCATTAATCAAATACTAAATGGGTAAAAAAACTAAAAATATATACTTTATAGGAATTGCAGGAGTTGGGATGAGCGCTTTGGCAGTATTTGCAAAACAACTTGGACATAATGTCAGTGGATCAGATAATGCGGAAGAATATCTTACTGATAAAGTTTTAAAAAAAGCAAAAATTCAAAGAATATTTGGATTTGACGAAAAAAATATTTCTAAAAAATTCGATCTTATTATTCAAGGAGCTGCCTATAATGAAAAAAATCCCGAAATAAAAATCGCAAAAAAATTACATTTGAATACCAAATATTATTCAGAAGCAATACAAGATCTAACGAGCAATTTTCGAACTATTGCAGTTTCAGGAGTTCATGGAAAAACTACAACATCGGCAATGATTGCTTTTTTATTTGAAAAAGCAAAGCTTTCTCCAAATTATATTATAGGTTCAAGTCAAATTCCTGGATTGCCGTCAAATGCAAATGTGGGCGGGGGAGATTGGTTTATCGTTGAAGCTGACGAGTATAAAAAAAGTCAGACAGATAATACCCCAAAATTCATGGATCTCAAACCCGAAATCTTACTTATCAATGCAATAGAATGGGATCATCCAGATATGTATGATTCAGTAGATCAGGTTTACTCAATGTTTTATAAGCTTGCGTGCAAAATGAAGCGTGGGGGAGTAATTATAGCAAATATTGACTCCCAAAAAGTGTTAAAGCTATATCATTCTTTGGCTGATCGTAAATTTATCACTTATGGATTTAACAGAAATGCAGATTGGCAAATCGTCAAATGGAAAGAGGACAAGCTAAAAACTGAATTTTATCTCAAAAATGCAGAACAGGAAATCGGTCCCTTTTTTATATCAGTTTCAGGCAAGCACAATGTATATAATGCAGTTGCATGTATTCTCGCTGGTCATGAAGTGGGCATTAAATTTGATACTTGCGCAAAATATTTGTCAGATTTTAAAGGAGTAGAAAGACGTTTCCAATATAAAGGTAAAAAAAATAATGTAATTGTCATTGACGATTATGCTCATCACCCTACTGCAATAAATTTAACTTTAGAAACTATAAGATCAAAATATTCAGGAAAAAAAATTATTTGCATTTTTCAACCCCATACTTTTTCTCGCACAAAAGCATTATTAAATGATTTTGCAAAAAGCTTTAAAAACGCAGACGAGGTAATAATTACTGATATCTTTGCTTCTGCTCGTGAAAAATCTGGGGGAATACATTCTCGCCATCTAGTTTTTGAGATAAAAAAATATCACAAAAATGTTTTGTATATTCCTAAATTTCAAGAAATTGAAGAATATTTGAAAGAAAATGTTGCTAAAGATTATATTGTTCTAACGATGGGAGCGGGAGATGTATATAAAATTGGTGATAATTTTTTAGCTAATCAAGATGAATCAATCCAAACTTAGCGAAACTAAAAACATCAAACCACAAAATTTTTTACTAGCTAAATTAGTTAGTTCAAAAATTGGTGGTGGGTGCAATAATGTGTATTTAGTAGATAAAATACAGGATTTGATTTATATTTTAAAAAATAAAGAAAAACAAGATACAATTATTCTAGGCAGTGGTACAAAAACGATAATTTCAGATGAGGGATTTAATGGTTCAATTATATTTAATCGTTGTTCAAATATTAATCCTATTCTTGATTATTCTCAAGTTATTGTAGACGGTGGCACCTTAATGGAAAAATTTATCAATAAATTGATAGAATTTGAATTTTCAGGTTTAGAATATTTTGCCGGACAAAGGGGTACCGTTGCTGGGCAATTATTAGAAAAAAACACATTATATAACCAAAAATTATCTAGTTATGTTAAATCAATAACGGTGTTTAATCTTGAGACAGGTAAAATTGGTCAGTTTAGCAGTAAATGGTTGGAGAGGACTAATTTTAATTTATCCAGAACTAACCAAAGATGGGTTATTTTAAATATTAAATTTCAATTTTCTAAGGGGAGAAGAGATACGATATATCAAAAGACTCGCAATTTTTTCAAAAAAAATCATTTTGAAATAAAAGATAAGGGCTACTTAGAAAATGCTTTTTTTGAACATTTTAGTATAATAGAAACTGAAAAGTTAACTCGATTATTGAATCTTCCTTCCAACACAGCTTATGGATTGATTTTAAAATCAATTTTATCAGATTATCAAATTAAAAAAATCTATTCACCATTTATGCAAATTCTCTGGTGCCCTAATAATGTATTTATATTCAAAAAACCAATAAATGCCCGAGAATTAACAAATTGTCTTGACGAGATAATCATAGCCACTTATGATAAATTTAAAGTAAAACTAAAACCAAATTATTTTAAAGTTGGGTAATAGTATGAATCAATTTAAACCAAAAAAATTTAAATATAGTTACAAATCTACTTATTCCAGCAATCCGATTGTTAATCCTAAATTTAAGATAAAAATCAATCCAAAGCTTATTAAGATAATGATTTTTTTTATAGTTCCTATGGGTTTAATCTTGTATTTGATATTTTTTTCTCCAATTTTTAGTATAAAAAATATAAATATCGAAGGAATAAATCAAGATTCAGATGAAGCGAAAAGTTTAAATAACTTTATTGGAAAAAATATTTTTCTTGTAAAATTCAGCAATATCGAAAAAGAATTTTTATATCAAAACTCTCACTTATCCGATATCTTGGTCATAAGAGGAATTCCCGATACATTGATTATTAAATTTAAAAATAAAACTCCTTGTTTAATTTGGCAGTCTGAAGAAAAAAATTTTGTTCTAGATGAGCTTGGTTACCCCTTTGCTCAAGTAAAACAAATTGAATCATGGGATAAATCAACTATTCCAATAGTTAAAGATACATTCAATAATCCCATAACATACGGAAAACAGATTGTAAGCAGTCAATTTATAAAAAACATTACACAGATCAAACAAAATTTTAAAATTAATACAAATCTAGAAATTAAAGAAGTCAGTACATTTAACTCGCTGTTTACTGTTAATATTCTAGCTTCAAATGATTGGAATATAAGGTTGAATCTAGTCGAGGATATAAATTATCAGCTTGCGAATATCGCTCTGATTAGTTCATCCAATAAGGTTGTTACAAATTATTTGGATCTTAGAGTGCCGGGGTATATTTATTATAAATAATGAAAATATATACAGGATTCTCCAATAACTTATGGCAAGTTTTAAGTACGGCTAAAAGTCTTATTGAATTGGATAAAATTCTTTTAGAAAATCGGGGAATTAAAAAAGAAGTCGACCAAAAAAAATTTTTTGAAAAAAAATTTAGCGATTTAGCAAGCCCAAGTGAAATTATTGATCTTGATATAGCGGTAAAGGAAGTTTTTGAGAATATCAAACACAATAGAAAAATATTAATTTTCGGAGATTATGACGCAGATGGTATACCTGCATCGGTATTATTAGAAGAATTTTTATTAAAAGTTGGAGCAAATATTTCAACACTGATACCAAATAGAGCTGACGGCTATGGATTAAATCAACGATCTGTGAAAAAAATAAAAGAAATCAATCCAAACTTACTAATAACTATTGATAACGGTACAAACTCGAGTTGCGAAATTGATGAATTAAAAAAATCAAACATTGACTCTTTAATTATCGATCATCATGAAATAACTGCTAACAAATTACCAAATTGCACCTTGGTTAATCCCAAAAAAAATATTCTAAACAGACAATTTTTTAATCTAACAGCAGGAGGATTGGTTTTTAAATTTATCTCTTGCTATATCCAAAATATATACCACAATGAATCTCATTGGGTTAATTGGCTTAAGTGGCAAATGGATCTAGTTGCGATTTCAACAGTTTGCGATGTTTCTTCATTAACTGGCGAAAATAGAATTCTTGTCGATAAGGGATTGATTGTTTTAAAACAAAACAAACGAGATAGTTTGAAGCATCTTTTAGAAATTGCTGGGGTTGATAATTCGGTTATTGATACTTACACATTAGGATTTATAATTGGTCCAAGAATAAATGCAACAGGCAGAATCAGCGATAGTAATATAGGATTTGAATTTTTGAAATCCACTGGGGGAAAAGCGATAAAAATGGCAAAAAAAATTGATAAAATTAACCGTGAAAGACAAGAACTATTTTTAAAAAATTATAATCTTGCTATGCAGATGTATGAAAAAAACGGTCACAATCGCATTGCAGTGCTAAAACATCATTCATGGCAGGAAGGTTTGGTTGGTTTGATCTCTGCAAAGATAACAGAGAGGAAATATATACCAAGTTTTGTTTTCAGACAGTGTAAAGATAAATATATCGGTTCTGCCCGTTCAATAGACGGCATAAATTTACTCTCTCTTTCAAAAGACGCACAAAAATATTGCGAAAAATTTGGAGGTCATGAAAAAGCCGCCGGAATAACAATTGCAAAAGAAAATTTTTTTAAATGGGAGCAATCCCTGATAAAGGAAATTGAAAAGATAGATTCAAAATTATTTATAAAAAAAATTAAAATAGATACCGCTTATCCCATAGAAATGATTGATCGAGCTATCGTTGATCATCTCGAAAAATTTACTCCATTTGGTCTTGAAAATCCAAAACCAATTTTTTTTGACAATGCAGCGCTAAGGAGTATAAAGAAAATAGGCAAAAATTTACAACATTTTAAGTTAATTTTACAAAAAGATAATTGGATCGGTAGCGCTGTAATTTTTAATCAAGAAAGCTGGTTTGACAAATTGAAGTGTAACAATGTATACAATTTTATATACGAGCCAGTAAAATCAACTTGGGCGCAATCTGGAGTTGATATAATCATCAGGGATATATCTTATGAAAAATAAAAACAATTCTTACGAATGTAGCAATTGTGGATACATAACCAAAACATGGTCTGGCAAGTGTTATCAGTGTGGTCAATGGTCAACTTTAGTTGAGATTAGATTTAACCCAGAATCTAAATCAAATCCAAATTCCAGCGGAATTTTGCCACAGGTTTTTAATAAAATTAAAGATACTGCAAAAAAAAAGAAATCTGTAGGATTGCCATATTTTGATCAAGTCTTGGGGGGTGGGCTTATTTCTGGTTCAGTAATTTTACTTGGAGGAGAACCGGGTATAGGTAAAAGCACTCTTGCCTTGCAACTTTTGAATCACTTATCCAGCTCATTATATGTATGCGGAGAAGAATCTGCCAGTCAAATAAAAGAAAGAGGAAGGCGATTAAATTTAAAAAATACACAAAAATTGTTTTTGCTTGAAGATGTCGATGTTATAAATGTTGTATCTCAAATAAGAGCGAAATCTTGGGATTTAGTAGTCATTGACTCAATTCAAAGTATATACCATCCTGATTTTCCCAATACTCCAGGTTCGCCAGTGCAATTGCGTGAATCAGCTCTCTCTTTAATAAAAGTAGCTAGATCTACAAATGTGCCGATAATTTTAATTGGTCAAGTTACCAAAGAAGGGACAGTAGCTGGTCCTCGTTTATTAGAGCATATGGTTGATGCAATGCTCTATTTGGAAGGAGAGAGAACTTTTGGTTTGAGAATGCTAAGAAGTGTAAAGAATCGTTTTAGCCAAATTAATTCAGAGATTGTAAAACTTACCGAATCCGGTTTTTGCGCAGAAAAAAATACAGCTTGGTTGAGTGAAGATTACAATCAGCCGGGTAGCTCGGTAACGGTTACTTTTATAGGCAAGAGACCGATGGTAGTTGAAGCGCAAGCTTTAGTTGAGCCCACTATAGGAAACTATCCAAAGAGAAACGCACTAAATTTTTCTATTTCACGTTTAGATCAAATATTGGCAATAATTAATTCCCATACAAATTATAAAATTTATGGATCAGATGTATTTTTGAATATCAGTGGCGGATTATCTATAAATGATCCAGGAATAGATTTAGCGATTGCTTGCGCTTTAATTTCTGCAAAAGCGGGGAAACGAATTAAGCCAAATATTTGTCTTTTGGGTGAGTTAACATTGACTGGTCAAATCAGAGAACCCGTATATCTCAAAGAAAGACTTATGGAAGCAAAGAAAGTCGGCTTTACACAGACCCTGAATTTAAGATATATTAAAGAAGCGTTATCGAAAATTTTTTAAATATATGACTTTTACTCAATTATCCACTGTGGAATTAATTATCATCTTAATTGGAATATTTATTGCCTCAATTGCAATTTGGACTATAAGACGGCTCATAAAAATTTCTTTTACTCAATTCTTTTTAGGTCTTTTTGGTTTGTTATTAGGTCTTTTAATTGGTTATCTTGTATCGATTCCTATTCGTACTCTGCCAGATCAATATGGGCGTTGGGTTCCGATTCTAGTAAATCTTGCAGTAAGTATTGGGGTTTTTTATCTATTCATAGCCCAATCTCAAAGGTTGGTTTCGTTTGTAAAACACAACATCGCAAAACGTTTTGGTTGGGATGTAATTAGCCATAAAGATGGAATTGTGCTTGATACATCAGTATTGATTGATGCCAGAATTATCAAATTGGTAGATACAAAATTTATTTTTTTGGATCTTATTGTTCCTCGTTTTGTTCTATTGGAACTTCAAAAAATAGCAGATAGCTCTGATCCTAGCAAAAGATTGAAGGGGAGGAGGGGTTTGGATACGCTCACGGAATTATTAAAGAAGAAAAATATCAAAACTGAAATTGCCGACATAGTTGAAATTAAAGGTGTGGTTGATCAGCAATTGGTTAAGTTTGCAAAAAAGAATCGGATGTGGCTTATGACTCTAGATTATAATCTTCTTCAAGTTGCAAAGATTCAAAAAGTTAAAGTATTAAATATTAATGATTTGGTTTTAGCTCTTAAGCCGATTTTAATCCCCGGAGATATTTTTTCTATTAAAATAATCCAACAGGGAAAAGAAGTTAATCAGGGCGTAGGATATTTGCCTGACGGAACTATGGTAGTTGTTGAAAAGGGAAGCAATCTTATAGGCCAAACCGTGGATGTTAAAGTTAGCCGTCTATTTCAGGCGACTTCTGGTCAGGTAATTTTTGTCGAACTAGATGGTACTAAAAAATATAATAAAAAATCTATTTTTAACTAAATATTTTAACTAAATAAATCAGTTGATTGTTACAGGATATTGATTAAGATTTGGATTTTCGTTGTTGGTCGAGTCAACGGCTCTGAGTGTGATATAGTAAACTTTTCCGAGTTGTAATCCTGAAATAGTGGTCGAATCTACTGTTCCCGGAGAGTTTGATTTACTTGTATATTTTGTGCCAAGAACGCCAGAATTAAGAGAATAATAAATATTCATCGAACTAAAATCAGCATCGGTAGGATTTTGCCATGATAGATTAATTTTGCCACCGCTTGAACTTATACTGACACTTCCTGCAATGCCGGGGGGATTTTTGTCTTTGTCTACTGCAACAATAATACTGTCTTCGGAAAAAGAGTCGTTTATATCAGTAATTTTAGCACTGATCGTATGAGAGCCAGAAGAAAGATTATTTGCATTGTAGCTAATAGAATGAGGGAGACTTGAACCTTCGCTCACTGAAATAGAGTCTATGTAAATAATCACTGATTTTACATCAAATTGAGTTGTCCCAGTTACTGTAATTGTAAAGTTGCCAGAAACAGTGCTACCGTTAGCAGGGCTAGAAATATTTATTGTTGGATTTACAGCTGTTTCCGTACAAGTTTGAGAAGGGAGAGGGTCATTGAATCCATTTGCTCTTGCCCATGCTTGCACTGGTCTTTCCCATGCTGGATCGTTTGGTTTTTCGCTTTTAATAAATTTATAAATTTTTTCTTCCACTAAAATTGCCGGAGTTTGATCGGTAGCTAAAAGTCCATTTGATTTGCATACTCTTCTTGAAACATTAGTAGAATCTTTTTCAGTTGGCACTTGCCATGACGCAAAAATATCTTTTGAAAATTCTTGAGAATATTGAGTTGGCAGTTTGTTTGAATAATATTCAACGGTTAATTCTTTGATTCCATCGGGTTTTACAAAATCTTCTTTCGGTCTTTTGTAAATTATTTTGTTCATAAAATCATTCCAAATAGGAGCAGCCGCAATTGCTCCACCAGCTTTCATCGGTGTATTATCATTATTTCCAACCCAAACTCCGGCAACAAAATTCGGAGTGTATCCAAGCGCCCAAGCATCTCTGTCCATATTGGTTGTTCCTGTTTTTGATGCAACTTTGTAATTTTTAAAACTAAAATAACTTATCACTCCGCTAAAAATGGGCTTTTTTGCTTCTAGGTCTGATAAAATATCTGAGATTTGATATGCGATTTGAGGATCTAGAGCTTCCTTGTCCTTTCTATCTTTTTCAGCGTCGAATAAAATTTTTCCATTTGAATCTTCAATCTTTAATATTGCGGTAGTCGGACGTAATGTCCCTTTATTTGCTAAAACACCGTAAGCAGTAACCATATCTACTAGTTTTACTTCTCCGCCACCTAAGGTCAACGCCAGTCCGTATCTATTGCGATCATTTAGAGTGGTAATTCCCATATCGTGCGCTGTTTTAAGAGCTTCATCAATCCCGACAACTCCTAAAGTTTTTACAGCTGGAATATTCAATGAATTTCCTAAAGCCTTTCTTATAGTAATCGGACCACGAAAATTGCCATCATAATTTTTTGGTTCATAACCGTTGAAGTCTGTTTTTAAATCAAAAATTACTCTAGAAGGAGAAAAATCTTTTCTTTTAAAAGCAGCAGAATAAAAGAGGGGCTTGATTGAAGAACCCGGTTGTCGTTCTGCTGTTGCAACATTAAAGTTTCCCTCATTGTCTTTATTGAAATAATCTATCGATCCAACCATTGCTAAAATTTCTCCCTTTTGTGGATCTTGGGCAACTAATGCCGCATTGCTTGCGCCTTTTTTAGGCAATCCTGGTGAAGCTTTTGAAATACTCTCTTCGGCTAATCCTTGATACTCTAAGTCTAAGGTGGTGGTTACTTTTAATCCTCCTTCTTCAACCATTTGTTCTGCCAGATCGTCACCTCCCAAGATTTCTACTAGTTTTTCTTTTGCATAAAACACAAAATGAGGAGCTGTAATTGATTCTTTTGGATCAATAAAGTCTTTTCTTTTTAAGGGTGACGTCTCCATAGCAATTTTTGCTTCTTCTTCGTTAATATAGTTTTGTTTTTGCATCTGATCAATTACGGTATTTTTTCTATTAATCAATTGATCTAAATGAGATCCGTAAGGGGAATAATAAGAGGGTGATTGTGGCAGTCCGGCAAGAGTTGCCGCTTCAGCCAAGGTTAATTCTTTGGCAGATTTACCGAAATATCTTTCTGAAGCGGCTTCTATTCCATATACATTTCCTCCATAAGGAATTTCATTTAGATAAAGTTCTAATATTTGTTCTTTGTTGAACATAAATTCGATTTCTATGGCAAGGATTAATTCTTTAATTTTTCGGGTAAAACTTTTTTTCGGCGTAAGCAATGCATTTTTGACATATTGCTGGGTGATGGTTGAGCCACCTTGGGATTTATCTCCGGATTTTATATCTTTAAATACAGCTCTTATTATCGATTTAATATTAAAACCTTTGTGTTTATAAAAGTATTTGTCTTCTATTGCTACCGTAGCGTTTTTGATATTGTTATAAGCAGGATCTTTGAATTGTTCTTTGTCGATTAGTATTCTTTTTTCTTCTCCAGAAACCGCATAAAGTGGTTTTCCGTTTCTATCAAACAGTTGTGTGGATGCGGATTGTTTGTGCGACTTAATTTTGCCAGGAGTGGGCAAATCTTTGGAATACCATGCAAACAGCAAAACCATAACAATCACAATAGATATAAACATAAAAGCTATGCCCCGCAAAATCCTTTTCTTCAGAGGGATTTTTTTACGACTGGAAAATATTTTTTTATGAAGTTGAAGGGGGTTTGAAAAAAGTTTAAATTTCATTTTACCTCATATTATATGTTTATTTTCTTATAATATCAATTGTTTATCTTAAATTATATGATCTGATTTTTCTTCCCGACAAGATCCAAATCGTATTTCCTTTATCTTGAAGGAAAAAATCGTCTATTGAATCTAGATCATCAAAACCGTATTGATTGACAAAATGTCCTTCTTTGTTAACTACAATTATTATTTTATCTGTACTGATATAAAGATATCCTCTATCTGATGAAGTAAAAATTTTTGTAAATGAATTTGATGAAATAGTCTTGGGTAGTGAATTTATAGTGAAGTCGCTAATTTTATTTTTTTCAATTTTTTTTATCGTTCCATTATCTAAAAGCGTATAAATTGCCCCATCAATTGTAATTGATCGAATCATTTTGTCCAAAGGTTTTGATAAATAAATTGTTCCTTCGCTGAATTTATCTATTCTGGCTGTATATTTTACAATATTATCCGCTTTATCATTGATCAAGTACAGGTTATTGAGATAAGAAGACATTTTAGTCGCATTCTCCCAAGTTCCATTTTCCAAGTCAATTTTACTTAGAGCGTTGTTTTGGGTTGAAAAATTATGCATAATTTTATTCTGATCCAAAATGTATATGCTGTTATTTTTTTCAGATATTGTAGCAGAAATAAAATTATCAACTTTTGCGACTGGTTCGATATTAAATTCACCTCCCGCAGCAGGAGCAGACTGAATCGTTCCATCTTTTTTTAATGTAAAAATTTTACCGTTTGACGTAAAGAAATGTTTGGTATCTGCTGGACTGGTTATCTCTATTTCATGAGTAAGCCGAGTAATCTTGTCTAATTTGTCGAGCTCCTTCCTAAGCTCTTCAAGTACTTTTTGCAACTCAATAGAGTTTTCCCCACGTTTAATTAACTCTTCAGCTTTGGCGATAGAATCTGACAAGATATTTCTTGCTTTATCATTTTCTTCATACAAAATTGCATTTTTTGCTTCTTCTATTTGATTATTTAAGTTTGTTATTTCATTTTTTACTTCATTTTGGTTAAGAGGTTTATTTGATGAGTCGTATCTGTTGTAGCTTATTACAATTAAAATTACACAAAGCAAAACAGCAAGAGTAATATATCTGCGCTTTCCTTTCAAAAAAGGAATATTGATTTTTTTTAATTTTCTTAACATAAAAAGTGATTTTACAGATGCTTTTGTTGCCAGTTTATTTGCTTCAGTAGAATAATAATTTATTTTAAAATTTGTTTTAGGGTTTTGTTTTTTTATTTTATTGTTTAGCTTTTGAGAAATTTTCGATGCATTATTTTTTGTTTTTGACTTTACAAAAGAGTAACTTTTTGTAATATGAGGCCAAATTTTTTCTTTTGAAAATTGATAACTTCGATTGACAAGGTGAGCGGTTTTTTTATAAGCTGACTTACTTTTTGGAACAAGTGAATTTTTTATTTTATATTGGATTTTTTTTCCGACAAGTTCAAGCGGTTGATCTAAATAAACGGTGTCCGGATAGTTAGCTGTTTCTTTATCTGCTAAGCTTTCTTTTGTGTTTATCTGTAGAGCAATTCCTCCAAAGATTTGCTGTTTTTTTTCTTGACCGATTATATAAGGAGTTAATTGACTTGGATGATTGATCATATGCTCAACTTCAGTTGCATTTTCGAGCATATGCTTTGTTCCCACTAAAAGAATATCATCATCTTCTAAATTGCCGGAAGTTAAAGATGAAAATACAAAATTTGATTGAACCGGTAAGTTAAAATCTGGATCAGAGACTTTCAGCAATTTTTTTTTGCGGTAAATATCTGCCCAAATATTTCCAACTTGAGTAAAATGAACTTCATTTTCTATAACGAGAGCTAAAAATGCATTGATTTTGCTTCTCCACTGAGGATCTTTTTCCAATTCATTATTGGCAATTGCTTCATTGACTGTACGAACGGCATTTTCAAAATTTGTTACATCGTTTGCACTTTCTCCTCTATAAAATTCACGAGCTAACCTATTGGCCATTATCTGTCCAATAGAAACAGCTTGGGACCAAGGAGATAATATTTCGATTATAGTAACAATCATTCCCCGTTTGCCAATTTTATCCGCTTCAGATCCTGTAGCTAATTGGCAGGCAAGAAACCTGTCGGGTAATTTTTTTGAGTATATAAACCGAGTATGCCGAATATTATAAATCATATACTATATATTTTACCAAAAATTGTAAAAAATATAAAAAGTTTGATAAAGAACCCTATTTTAGTACAATAATTACTAAACAATTTTTTACTGACGAAGGTTGTTTCAAAGCGCTCCGAATCGGAGAACGCTTCTCATAACTATTATAATCCATGATTTTCGT
>CAZZBO010000010.1:0-9678 GCA_964652345.1 uncultured Candidatus Saccharibacteria bacterium
CTTTTTCTGAATTGATAATACCAGAAGTGTTACCTATGTATCTCAACCTCCGCAGCGATTTGTAAAAATATTTTTCACGGTTAACACAACCTTCAGATGATATATTTTTAACTTATATCGGAGAATATAGAATTTTTTTCATCTTCAGGTATAATGATGTTATGAACAATGAAGAAATATTAAAACAAATTAGAGATAATAATGAAATAATCTCCGGGACTGATGAAGAATTAAAACAGCTTGCCCGTGAAGACAATGAGCGACTTGTAACAAGATTAGATTTAACAGAACGGGAAGATAATTTGCCTGCAATCTTAGAAATTAGAGCAGGTACAGGCGGAGATGAAGCAGAACTGTTCGCTGGAGATCTTTATCGTATGTATGTTCGATATGCCAACAATTTGGGATTAAAGGTCTTAACCTTGAATATTGATGAATCAGAGCTAGGAGGAATTAAAAATGCCGAACTTGAAATAAGAGGCAAACAAGCTTACAAAATATTTCACTACGAAGCAGGGGTGCACCGCGTACAGAGAGTACCTAAAACAGAAAAATCAGGAAGATTACATACTTCTGCCGCAACCGTGGCTGTATTTCCATTAAAAGAAAAAATCGAAATTGAAATAAAACAAGAAGATTTACGAGTAGATGTCTTTCGTTCTCACGGCAAGGGTGGACAGGGAGTAAATACTACAGATTCTGCCGTTCGCTTGACTCATCTACCAACAGGAATGGTAGTAACCTGTCAAGATGAAAGAAGCCAGATAAAAAATAAAGCCAAAGCCATGCAAGTTTTGGCAATGCGACTTGAAGCAAAAAAACAAGAAGAAGATTCCGGAAATGAATCCGCATCTCGTCGAGCAATGATAAAATCCGGAGATAGAAGCGAAAAAATACGCACCTATAATTTCCCCCAAGACAGAATTACGGATCACAGAATTGAAAAAAATTTTTCTCAAATAGAAAAAATCATAAGTGGAAATTTAGAACCAATCACATCCGCAATCAGCGAATATGAAAAAAAAATAAAGATTGATGA
The DNA here is from genome assembly GCA_964652345.1 of uncultured Candidatus Saccharibacteria bacterium. GTDB lineage: Bacteria > Patescibacteriota > UBA1384 > CAZZBO01 > CAZZBO01 > CAZZBO01. Next base: position 1,040 of record CAZZBO010000010.1, read on the forward strand.
ATATTTATCTAGTTAAGAAGAACCCAATGTTAACTTAGTAGTTTTTTCTTCGTTATTTCTCATATATTTTATTTCAATTTCTTGGTCGGGTTTGTACTTGGCGAGAATAGAATTAAGTGAACGACTTTCGTTAATTTTGACTCCATCGATTTCCAAAATTATATCTCCTTGTTTTAATCCTGCTTTATCAGCAGGAGAATCCGATTGAACTGCTGGTTGAAGAGTATTTGAATAAATATAAATACCATAATCTGTAGGTAACTCTGCCCGCTTGGCAATATCCGGTGTTATCTGAAGATATCTAACTCCTAGATAAGGACGAACAATTTTTCCTGTCTTGCGCACTGTAGAAAAATCAATTGCATTTTTTACTTGATTTATAGGAATGGCAAAACCAATATTTTGAGCTGTACTAGCTATGGCAGTATTGATCCCGATAACTTGTCCTTTTAGATTTACCAACGGTCCGCCAGAATTTCCAAAATTAATTGCCGCATCCGTTTGGATTAAATCAGACAATGTCTCACTACTGCTTCCTGAGCTGGAACCTGCGTTTATTTGACGATTTTTAGCGCTAATCACACCTACTGTGACAGTATTGTCAAATTGAGCTAAAGCATTTCCCACAGCTACAGCCCATTGTCCAATTTGCAATTCATCTGAATCTCCAAATTCAATCGTAGACAAACCCTTTGCATCAATTGAAATAATTGCCAAATCATTCAAGCTATCTTGAGCGATAACGGTAGCTTCATACTTCACCCCATCTGAAGTTACTACAGTATATTTTGTATTAGTTTCTGCTACAACATGCTTATTAGTTACAATCAAGCCATCGCTCGTAACAATAAAACCTGTTCCCCCTCCTTCTTGTTTAAAAGATTGACCGAAAAAATCCTGCACCGTAGTCGAAGTTGAAATACTGACTACGGCAGGGGAAACTTTTTTTACAGCATCGATAATTGCCGAACTTTCTTCCAAAATTAATTTATTTGTTGTCGTATTATTAATATTAATCGCTTCAATATTCTTTATCCCTAGCCAATCTCGCATTTTTGACCCTAAGGAAGAATTTGTAATCAAAACCATTGAAAGAATTCCCCCTATAAAACCTACAACAATAGCTAAAAATGCAATTGAAAAAATAAATGCAATAGCGCTTCGTTTACGACCGTATTTTTTTTCCTTGATATTTTCTTCATCTAAATAAGTAATTTTTGCCATTATTTGTCCTTTTTCTCCTTTGCTTTTTCTTCTTTCTTTTTTTGAACTATTTCAAATATTTTTGAAGCCCCCTTTGCAACAGTCTCGTAATTTATTATTTGAGGAATAATTTCTAAAAGAGAAATTGACATTTTCTCTGATATCTTATCCCAACGATTAAGATTTTTATTAATCATATAAAGGATTAAAATCAAGTAAATTATTGCTATTATCGACAGCACGATCAGAACATTAAACAGCCAATAAAAAAATGTTGTGATATCCATATCTCCTCCTAATGCCGACTCTTAAAATAAGATTTGGCAAATTATTAACTTAATATACTTAATTATAATCTTAATTTTAATATTTTAAAAAATCAACTATTTTCTTTATCATATACCACCCAAGCACCTTTATCCAAGTTGCTGTTTGCAATTATCGCTAATTTTTGGTTTTTCATTTTTACTCTGATTTTTCTCATATCAATTTTTTCAATTTCACCCTCAATTTCTCCAAACTTAATATATCTGCCAATTTTAAAATCCCTATCTCTTGCCAAATAAATGCCAGAAATAATATCAGCAATTAATGCATTTGCGCCAGTAGCAACCCCCAACCCAATCAACGCCAAAGAGCTCGAAATCGCAACGGCTAATCTTGAAAATCCTAAAGTTTGAGCAATATATGATATTAAAAGCACCCACATCATCAAAACTGAAAATGATTGAATAATATCACGAAATTCTTTATGAACTCGCGCCAATGATAAAAATTTTTGAAAAATCCAGTTTAAAATTTTTATCACTAGATAGCCAACAATCAAATATAAAATAGCTTCCGGCAATGTTTTCCATAAATGAATAAAATAACTAATGGTCTTATCTATTATCATATCAACTCTTTTTCTAATAATTCTCGGGCTATTTTTGAATCAATTTGTCCTCTTGATTCTTTCATCAGCCGACCAAATAAAAATTGAATTGCTTGACTTTTCCCCGACTTAAAATCACTATGCGCTTGAGGATGATCTTTTAAAACTTTTTTTATTATTGTTTTAATTTCTTTTTCATCCAACATTTTATGCTCTTTAAGTAACTCACTAAGCTTTTTCCCATCAATAATTTTTTTGGCAATCATTCTTGCTGTTGTATCATTCATCTCACCTGCATATACTTTTTTTAGCAATATAATAAAATCATCTTGATTAATAAAATTTTTAAATTTGCTATGAATCATCCAGCTTGCCACGATTCGACCGTTGATTTCTTTTGGTAATTTTTTCATAACTTCAAGGAAATATGAATATAATATATTATCTTTTATAATAATCTCTGCCTCCTGAGAAGATACTGAAAAATTATTTATTAAATTTATTCTTCTAGTTTCAGGCAAATCGGAAGATGAAATAGACTTTATTTTTTTGATCAATTTGAATATTTTGATTCTTGGAATATCAGGTTCTGGAAAATAACGATAATCATGTGCTGATTCTTTTGTTCTTTGCAAAAAAGTTGTCTGACGATTTTCATTCCAACCGCGGGTTTCTTGCGCTATATATTTTCCTGCTTTTAAAAGTTCGACTTGCCTTTTAAATTCATATTCGATAGCTCTTTTAACTGATCGAAATGAATTCAAATTTTTTACCTCAACTTTATTGCCTAGCTTCTTGTCACTTTCTTTGGCAACCGAAACATTTGCTTCGCAACGCATCTTGCCTTTTTCCATTTCTGCGCTTGAAATATTTAAATGACGAAGAATTTTTTGAAACTCTTGACAAAATTCCTTTGCTTCATCTGCGGAGCTTATCACTGGCTCTGTAACCATCTCCAAAAGTGGAGCCCCTGCTCGGTTTAAATCAATTAATGATAATGAGCTTTTTTTGGGATGAGTAAGCTTTCCAGTATCTTCTTCAAGATGAATTCTGGTTAATAGTATGTCTTTTTTTCCAACTTTAATCTTCCCACCTTCGATTAAAGGTTCATCGTATTGAGAAATTTGATAACCTTTTGGCAAGTCTGGATAAAAATAATTTTTTCTATCCCATTTTGTTTGATGAGCGATTTTCCCCCCGAGACTGATACCTAGAGCAATTGTTTTCTCTACCGCTAATAAATTTGGAACAGGCAAAGCTCCCGGCAATCCTAAACACACGGGGCATACATTGGTATTGGGTTGATCATCGGTATTGTTTTTACATCCGCAAAACATCTTTGAATCTGAATCAATCTCAACATGAATCTCCAATCCTACGGTTAATTTATAATTCATAAAGCGCCAGTCTCCATTATTGCTTGTTTATAATTTTTTATTGCCTCTTTAATTTGCCAATGAAAAATCTCTTTATCTACATCATGGGCCAAACTATTTCTCAATTTGTGCGCTTCCCAGAGATTATTGTACACAGTAGCTGAAAAAATTTGTTCTGAAGCTTTAAGTCTTTCCCCAAGAGTTGATCCCTTTATTTGTTTTTTTCTCAATAAATAATCTACTAATTTATCAGCTTCCAAGAGTCCTTGTTTCATTTGAGAGATACCGCCAAGATTTATCAAGTCTTCGATTTCCCGCCATCGATTTCCGATCTCCTCCAATTGCTTCTTATCAAGATCTTTTATCGCATTATTATTATTTTTATTAGTATATACTTTTTTTCCTTGTCTAAACAAATTAAACAAAGTTACAAAAATCCATTTTATCATTTTAAAAAAATTGATAATTATTTTTTGTTCGATATTTAAGTTATTATTTTTATGAAGCATTGTTTTCTATATATACTTTTATCATCTTGTCCCCTTGTTCAATTTTTTGAACAACGTCCATTCCTTCAATCACCTGACCAAAAACTGTATGCTTACCGTTCAAATGAGGCTGTTCTTTGGTTGTGACTATAAAGAATTGGCTTCCATTGGTATTCGGCCCGGAATTTGCCATTGCAACAGATCCAATATTCATTTTCATACTTTTTAAATCTTTTGAATAAACATATCCTTCACTGATATATTGATCTATAGTTGCCTGGTCAAGCCCCAAAGACCAAGGATTTATTTCATCTGCAAAAGTTCCTCCCTCTGCTGATTCACCTCCAGTGCCATCATTTTTAGGATCGCCACCCTGTATTACAAAGTCTTGAACGACTCTATGCCACAGAAGGTTATTGTAATAACCTTCTTCGGCTAATTTTTTAAAATTGCTTACTGTTTTTGGGGCAGAACTTTGCTCTAATTGAAATTTAATTGTACCTTTATTTGTTTCTATTACGGCAATTTGTTTTGTTGGCATAATGCTAGTATCCTTTTTTTCATTAATTTTATTGATATATATTTTTCCAATAAAAATAATCATAACGGTTATCAAGATTGATAAAAATACTTGACCCGTAGGAATAGCAATCGAAGAAAATTTCTGTTTTTGACGATGCTTAATTTCGGTTTTTTGACTGTTTTCGATTGTTTCTTTTTTTAATTTTCTCAATCTCTGATTCTTACCCATTTAAAACCTCCTGATCAATTTTTTGAGCAATATCCATTAGTTGAAAATCTTTGCCCCATGCTCCAATTAATTGAATTCCCACTGGAAGCTCATTTTCTAATTGTTTTGGAAAAGAAATTGCCGGAAGAGTGGTCAAATTAGCAATTACCGTATAAATATCCATCAAATACATTTCCATAGGATCGTTTATTTTTTCTCCTTTTTTAAAAGCAACACTCGGAGAAGTTGGCAATAAGATTGCATCAAACTTTTCTAAAATTTTTTTATAATCATAAATCATGGCTTTTCTGACATTCATTGCCTTTTTGTAATATGCATCGTAATATCCGGCTGACAACACATAAGTTCCAAGTAAGATTCTTCTTTTTACTTCTTTGCCTAGACCTTGCGAGCGACTAGAAATAAAAGAAGAAATATAATCGTCTTCCGCCTTGTTAAATCCAAATCTTAGCCCATCATAACGAGCCATATTTGAGCTGACTTCTGCTGGCATAATAATGTAGTATGTCGCAAGACACGAATCTAAATGGGGTAAGCTAATTTCATTAATTTTATAATTTGGATTTTTTTTAATTCTAAAAATCAAATTTTTAATAACTGTCGCCGTTGTCTTATCAAGCCCTCTTTTAATGATTGATGGATCATAAGCAATGTTGATCAGGTTATTTATTTTATTAAAATTATCAATATTCTTGCTTGTAGCATCTTTTGAATCTTGCCCTGCAATAATTTTAAAAATTTCTAATATATCGGGCACGGTATTTGCGATAGGACCTATTTGATCAAGAGAAGATGCCATAGATAAAAGACCATAACGTGAGACAGATCCATAGCTTGGTTTAAACCCAACTGTTCCACAATAACTGGATGGTTGACGAATGGATCCTCCCGTATCAGAGCCAAGGCTAATAGGGACTAATCCGCCAGAAACGGCGGCGGCAGATCCCCCGCTTGATCCTCCAGGAACTCTGGATAAATCTATTGGATTTGAAGTTTTCCCAAAATAACAAGTTTCAGTAGATCCACCCATTGCAAATTCATCCATATTCGTTTTACCTGCAATAATAAATCCCAGATCAAGCAATTTTTCTATAACTGTTGCGTTATAAGGGGAATGATAATTTTCAAGCATTTTAGATCCGGCGCAAGTTTTCATTTCGCTTGTAGAGATGTTATCTTTAATTGCGATTGGAATTCCATCAAATTTCGATCTTTGTTCGTTTTTATTCCAACGTTGATCAGACAGTTGAGCCTGTTTTTCCCAATTTAGATTAATTTCACGAAAAGCGTTAATCTTTTTATCTAGTTTATTAATATTATCAGAATATTTTTTATATAAATCTAGCGCGGAAACTGATTTATTTTTTAATTTTTCAGATATTGTTAAAATATTATCTTTGTTCATCGTTAAATATTGATTTTACCGCAATATACTCTCCATCAATCTTACTGACATTGTTCTTCCATTTTTTTGATATTTTATATGGATCTGCCTGATCCGACTTTAAAATTTTTTCTGCATCTACGGCCCCTTCTAAAGAAACACCTTTTTTAATTTTTATTTTTTTTAAAATCCCAACATATTCAACTATGTCATTAAATTCTTTTTCATAGACTTTCAATTCATTTTTTGATATATCAAGTCTTGCTAAAAAGGCAATATCAAGAAGTTGTTTTTGTGAAATTTTCATATACTATTATAGTCTAGTCTAAAACACAAGTTTTATCAAGATGAATTGCATTTTTTAAATATCAAATTATTTTTTCAAATTCTTCCTGCGAGATTATTTTGATATTGTATTTAAAAGCTTTTTGCATTTTTGATCCTGGATCTTCTCCCACTATTAGATAGTCGGTATTTGAAGATATGGACTCTGAAACATTTCCGCCAAGACTGCGAATCCTCTCTATCATTTGATTGCGCGAAATATTTGCCAATGTTCCTGTAATCACAAAGGTTTTGTTTTCAAGAACTTTCAAAACATCTTGTATGAAATTAATTTTTATTCCGCTATCAAATATTTTTTTTATTTCTTCAAGATTGTTTTTATCATTAAAATAATCATAAATAGACTTGCCTACAATTGGTCCTATGTCATTTAAATTTCGCCATTGGTCAAGAGAAATATTTTTTATTATTGTTAAAAATTCTTTTTGAGATTTAGTTTTTTGACTTATATAAAGGGCAACATCGTAAGCCGTCTCTTCTCCCACATTGCGTATTCCAAGACTATATAAAAATCTATTGAGATCTATGTTTTTGTTGTTATTTATTGAATTAATCAAATTTTGCGCGCTTTTTATGGCAAATCTTTCTAGCGATTCCAGATCATTTTGAGTAAGATTAAAAATATCATGATAGTTCTCAACGAGCCGTTTATCAATTAATTGTTCGATAATCTTAGTGCCCAGTCCTTCAATATTAAATCCCTTTTTGGAGACGAAATGTTCTATTTTTCTTCTTAAAATTTGAATATTGCTTAAATTAGTAATATAGTAATCAATGTTTTCTGGTTTTTTTTCTGCCTTGAGATTAAATTTTTTCAAATATTCTTCTGCTTCAATTTTTGTTTGTTTTCCATCTCGAAGTTCTACGATCGGTCTAACAACTTCAGGAATTATATCGCCCGCTTTTCGTACTATTACAGTATCATTAATCCTTACATCTTTTTTTGAAATTTCTTCAAAATTGTGCAGAGTAGCTCGGCTTACTCTACTTCCTCCCACTATTACAGGTTTTAATATCGCGACAGGTGTAACTTTGCCAGTTCTCCCTATTTGAATAATAATATTTTCTAAAGTTGTCGTAACCTCTTCAGCTGGCCATTTTAAAGCTATTGCCCCTCTTGGCGCCTTTCCCACTGCTCCGATTCTATCAAATAGTTTTTTGTCATTAATATTTATAACCATCCCATCTACCTGGTAGGGCAGACTCTCTCTTATTTTTTCCCATTTCTTCCAAAGCTGTAATATTTCATCTAAAGTTTCACACTTTGTATTTAAATTATTTGAAGGAAAACCCAAATCTATTGCTACTTCGTGCTCTTGATGATGATATTTCAATGGAATACCGATTAAGCCATAGGCCATAAAATCCAAATTACGACTAGCGGAAATCTTTGGATCTAGCTGTCGAATTGAACCTGCGGCAGCATTTCTGGGATTAGCAAACAACGATTCATCGTTTTTTTTTCGATAAATATTTAATTTTTCAAAACTTTTTTTGGGCATAAATATTTCGCCCCTTATTTCAATTCTATTTTTTTTAGCTATTGAATAATATTTTGATTTATTTCGCAACTTAAGGGGAATACTGGCTATAGTTTTTACATTTAAAGTTACATCTTCGCCAAATATTCCATCGCCTCTCGTAACAGCATATTTTAATTCGCAATTTTGATAAACTAAGCTAATTGCCAAGCCATCCATTTTAATTTCAGAATAATACCCAGATTGATCAATTCTTGATTTTTCTACCAATTTTGAGATTCTTTCATACCATTTTGATAGCTCAGATTCATCAAACGCATCATTTAACGACATCATTGGAAAGATATGTTTAATCTTCTTAAATTCAGATAATGGCTCACCTCCGATTTTTTGACTTGGAGAATTTTTATCGTAAAACTGGGGGTATTTATTTTCTAATTCTACAAGCTCTCTCATCAATGAATCATAATCCGAATCCTTTATATTAGGATCGTCGAGTACATGGTACCTGTATCTTAGCTCATCTATAAGATTACGTAATTTTTCAATCCGTAACTTTGCTTCACTTATAGAAGCGATATTTTTCATGATTTGATTATAGCAAAAATACCAAACAAAAAAAGTTAAATAATTAAAAGGATGGAGGATTTGGGGGAGGTTGCGGACCGTCATAAGTTTGGGTCGGAGCTGGAGTTACAGGATTTGAAGTTGGAGTTACAGGATTTGAAGTTGGAGTT
>CAZZBO010000010.1:9778-25913 GCA_964652345.1 uncultured Candidatus Saccharibacteria bacterium
ATTTGAAGTTGGAGTTGGGTTAGTTGTCTGCGTTGTCTTTGGTGTAGGTGTTTTTGTAGTAGTTTTCTTTGGGGTGACTGTGGGAGAAGTAGCTAAAGTAGGTGATTCTGTCGGAGATAAAGTTGGTTCTACTGTTTCTTCTATAGTTGGAGAAGGAGATGGTGATGTTATTTCCATATCGAAACCATCGTCATCATCACATAAACCTATTAGACAATTAAATTCAAATCTTCCTGTTGAAATATAATTATACCCCATCCAACCAACAAGTACGAGAAATAACAATAATAATATCAGTATAATAATCATTCCTTTTGTTGATTTTTTTTCTTGATCTTCGACGGGCATGATCGTTGATGGCGTATCATCACTTGGCGGGACGATAGTACCTGATGAGTTAGGATTCAAATTATTTTGTTTATTAGTCTGTGTTTGTATACCCTCTTGTTGCTCGATCTGTGCTTGCGATTCTTGGGGGATAATATTTGGATCGACATTATCATTTTGAGATATTGGATTGTTTTGTTCTATTGGTTGAGGGTAAACACTTGACAAGGTTTTTGCTTCAGTAGAATTTGCTTGAAAATCATTTTGCGATTCAGGCAGTGTCTGTGATTGAGACACATTTTGATCGCTTATATTTGCTTTATTGCTTGATGAAGTATTTATTGGAATATTTTGAGAATCTATCAATGGTTCAGAAACTTGATTACTAGTTGAACCTTCATTTGAATTTAGTGGTGCATTATTTTGAGACAAATCTTGATCATTTTGCCCACTTGAAGAATTGTTTTGATTTAAGTCATCTACTTGATTATTTAAATTCGATGATTGATTATAGATATCTGTGTTGTTTGGTTGATTCTTATTGTCCATTATTCCCTCTTTATTTATTTTATCACAATGTATACTCTATACTTTTTACATCATCACTGTTTACTATAAGCCAAAAACCATGAAATGCTTGAATTTGATTGGTTCGGTTTCTTATATGAGTACCATCAAATCTATTGTCTTCGCTAATATAGTTATATTGGCTTGGCTTCCATTCTCCTAATTCCATTATTGCATTGTCATAATTTGGATCATAGCTCCATAGATATGGCTCAACTTTTCTTTGAGAGCGATAATTTCCTTTGCTGGCATCAGCAAAACTCAATCTTTGTCCATCTTTTAAATTAACAAATATTTTTGATAAACCTATGGCTTGTTTAAATGGATTGCCCAAAAGGTTCCAACCTTTCTCTATCTCGATCGTATAGCTATTTTGCGGTTGAGAAATTTCTCCATACTTAATATTTTTTACCAAATTAACTTTATCGTCCGTTCTCACATATAGCCAATATCCCATTCCTGCTTGAGGATTACCAAAATTTTCTGATCCTGCCATGCCATACTTATAATATCCCCCTGTAGCTGACTGTGAATCAAGAAGTCTTTGACTGAATCTATAAAAATTTGGTTTTTTCAGAGGATTTCCAGATCCATCTGTTTCATCAGACGGTGAAGCTATAGCATTAAGAAAACTAAAATCTTGTTCTTGAGAAATATTTGGAAACGATATCATATATACTCCCTTGGTATTGATAATATTATCCAAAGTAACATTATCTGATACTGTCACTGCGTATGTTTTTGTTATTTTATTAATCCCATCTGTCATTTCAATTGTAATATTATAAATTTGCCCTTTTTGATCTTGATTAGGAATCCAGCTTAAAATAGATTTACCGTCATCTAATTTAGTATAGGTAGCGTTGTCTGGCATTTCAAGAATATCAACATTGATCACATCTCCATCTTCTCCAATTGTTTTGAAAATATACCTTGACTCTATCCCAACGAACGCAATCGGATTAATACTTGGCATTTCAGGAACCAAATCTTCGTCATTTAAACGCACCCTACTTTCTTTAAAAGCATTTATGTATTCTTCTGGAACTGGAATGTTTGGATCTGAATTAGAGCTATTATCAATTAGATTTGGAGTATATCCAAAAACCCAAACCAAGTCATCAGTATAACGCAAAGCATAATTTAAAGCTTCTTTAAATTCATCTGGTGAGTAATATGCTCCTTCTGTGTTTACAATATTGTTGTTTATTTTCCAACTTTCATTCTGGTCTACCCATAAACCAAAGGCCACTCCTACTCTCTCTTTGTAATCAGATCTTGAAGATAACTCTTTTGATTTAATCATATCACTTCTTGCTTTTTCAAATTGCGCTTTTGTTTTATAGCCAAAAGAAGATTCAAACCCATCATAAAATTTAATTTTTTCTTTGTATGTTTCAGATCCCTCAAGAAGTCCATCAATAAAAGATGGTACCAATCCGTAACGATCCTCTTTTAATGTCCATTTTGGATTATAATTTGGACCATAATAATCTTTTATAGTTTGCAAAGCTCCGTTAGCTACTGTAAAGACTACATCAAAAGTTTTCTCAGTATCTTCTGCCACCTTAGCTTCCTTCAACTTTTCCATCAAGGCCATGCCTCTCTCTTTAGCTTTTGTTTGATATTGTTCAAAACTAAGCTGTGTTTGATATTCTGGAACTCCAAATACTTTTATCTCATACATTCCAATGATTGTATTTGGATCTTTGCCTGTCGCACGAAGACGAATATGGCTTGCACTTGATAATTTTCCTGATGGCAATTCTTCTTTTGCGCTATCCCAAACTGTAATTGACGAAGGTCTCAATATAGAAATTTTTCGATCATTATCTGTTACAGTCGGTGATTCTTCGTAGATTGTTTCCCATTGATCATTTACTCCATGTTTTACTTCAAGTGACCAATTAGCAATATTTTTATATTGATCCAGCCAATAAACTGCGATTTCATCAATATTACCCTTAGTAGTATAAGTACAATCATCATTAATACCCTCTACACACTCATACTTTTTTGTTTGTTCATTATATTCATTTTTACTAAATAAATTTATAGAAAAATCAAGCATATTTTTGTTGTTTTCATCAGCTAAAAACATGGATTTTTCTTTATCCCAATAATTTCCATCCGTAGCAAGAGTAGAAGTATTGCTGTTGCCCTTACTATCATTAATAATCGCTCTTTTGTTTAAGGATAAAAGCGGCATTTCAAATTGATTTTGTCCGATTCTTTTTTCACAATCTATACCTCCAGATGTTTTTTTATCGTTAACAGTAATATAGCAAGGCAATCCGGCATAATATGGATCTAAATTATATGACTCAAAATCGAAAAAAATACCGCGCAAATTTGTATCTTTGACAGTTTTAATGGTATTTTTCCAGTTTTCTTTATATACATTCCATTTATCATTATCGAACCAATCAAAGGCAACATTTGCTCCCGTGCCAAAGTTTACCAGCTCAAAGTTGTTATTCACAACTTCATTATTTTGAAAATCAGAGCTATTCATTAGTGCATTGACGGCATTGGGAAAAATATCAGGAGAATTTGGATCATATATTTCTTTACCTCGTGGATCTAAGGGATCATATGCTTGATTATCTTCTCCTGGAGGTCGAGATTTAAATGTCCAGTAGCCGATATCTTTTGTAAAATTCATACTAAGACCAACATTATATAAAGTGAGAGGAAGAGATCTATTTAATACAATTCCGTCTAATCCTCTTGTATTTATAGGAACAACGCCACTTTCATTAGGTTTAAATTGATCTAAAAGCGACTGAGTACTAACATCAGTTCTTGGAAAAAATATTATATTTTTTCCTGTGGGTGTATGAACCGTATTTGTTTCAGCTCTAAATGGTTTTGATATTTTGTAATTTGAGAAATACATCAGGTAAATTACACCACCCAATAACATCAACAATAACACAATTAAAAAATATTTATTGTTTAAAATAGATGTAGATTTTTTCTTCATACTATTATGATAAATTAAATAAAATATTAATGCAAATTTTATTTTCAACCATATAAAACATGAAATTTAAGTTCAGTTGTCAATAACTTGTTTATTATTTTTTAAGGGATAATATAAATATTTACAATTGTCAAGCAATTTCAGTTTTCAGCTAATTAAGATTCAACGAGATAGACAAAAAAAATTATTAAAAGTGAAAAAAATCTAGCTTGGATCAATCTCCATTTTTTCAAGACGATTGATACGATCTTTTACTGGGGGATGAGTCGAAAAAATATTTAGAAATGCTTCCTTTTTAAAAGGACTTGATATATACAAATGAGCGGTAGCATTTGACACTTTGGGCATAGCGACTGAATCAGAGCTAATCTTTTTTAAAGCGCTTGCTAATCCTTCAGGATATCTGGTAATTAACGCTCCCGATGCATCAGCAAGATACTCTCTAGAACGGGAAACAGCAAGCTGGATTAAGGTAGCAACAATAGGTGAAACAATCATCCCAACAATTGCTAAAATTGAGAGTAAATTACCACTTCTATTCTGGCTACCCCTACCTCCCCACCAAAGAGAACGTAAAAATAAATCAGATATTAGAGCGATAATACCTACTAAAACTACCACAATACTCATTACTCTAATATCGTAATTTTTTATGTGAGACAATTCATGACTGATTACGCCTTCAAGCTCGACTTTATTTAATCTATCAAGCAATCCCCGTGTAGTCGCTAAAGAAGCATGCTTTGGATCTCGACCCGTTGCAAATGCATTCATCGCATTAGTGGGCATGATATATATTTTTGGCATAGGCATACCTGAAGCAATACAAAGATTTTCTACTGTATTCCACAACATTGGATTGTCTTGTTTTTGTATGGGCCCTTTTGCCCCAGAAGTTAAAAGAGCAACTTTGTCAGAGTAATAATAACTCACCCAAGATTGAATGACGGCTATTAAAACAGCTATATATAAAATTGCTCTACTATTATAATAAACAGACAAAAACCATCCTAATCCTATAATTATTCCAAAAAAAATTGAAACTAATAGAATCGTTCTGGCTTTATTATTTCTAATTTCTCTATACATTTTTATTACAGCTATTCAAATTTTACTTTTGGCGTCTGTTTTTCATTGACATTTTCAACTTCAAACAAATCAAATTGTTTGAAATTAAATACTGAAGCTAAAATATTGTTTGGAAATTTTTCCAGAGCCGTATTGTAATCTCTAACATTGCCGTTGTAAAATCTTCTAGCCGCTTCAATTTTATTTTCAGTATCGGTAAGTTCATCCTGCAATTTTTGAAAATTTTCGCTAGATCGCAATGTAGGATAATTTTCCGCCACAGCAAAAATTGATTTTAACGCATCGGTCAGCACATTTTCTGCTTTCCCTTTTTCTTCTACACCTTTTGCTGTCATTGCGGAAGCGCGAGCTTCGGTAACTTTTATAAATATATCCTTTTCTTGCTTGGCATATCCTTTCACTGTTTCTACCAAGTTTGGAATGAGATCATACCTTCGCTTCAACTGCACATCAATATCACTCCAAGCTTCCTTTGTGCGATTTTTTAGAGTAATAAACCCATTATATACTGCTATAAAAACAATTAGCAGTAATACTACTATCCCTATAATGATCCAAATATACATTTTTCTCCTTTCTTAAGGTTTAATTGTAAAAAAATAATATGTTAAAGCTATAGCCACAATCAATATTAAAGCAAATGCAGTATAAAACCAAAAATTGTTTTCTGGTTTTGGTTCTTTTGCTAAAAAATCAACTGGTTTCATTCCGTTTATTTTGGCATTTGTCGAAGGTACTTTTATCTTAGGTCTGATCGTCTTATCATCCGGAACTTCTTCAAGTTCCGGCGTATCAATAATATTTTTTAGTGGTTTTAAACTTAAAACAGGTCTTCTTTGAGGACTAGATTGTTTTTTGCCTAAATTCAGAATATTTCTATTATTTTTCATCTAAGATTATTTTAATCTGATGAGCAATTTATTGCAAGGTCTTTACGAAAAATGTTATTTTTTTAACTCTGGTTTTGCTTCTATCACAAGATCCAAATTTGAATCATCAAGTTTAATTTGCCCCTTGTATTCTCCCGGTTTCTCAATCTCTGGCCAAGATATATATTTTTCTAATTCTTTGGTAATGCCTGCTAATTCGTTTAATTCTTTTATTGCGACAGCTCCAAAATAATTGCCTTTTGCATTTGTTTTCTTTTTTATAACTATTTTACTTTTCGTAATTTGATCAAATTTGTGCTTTAATTCGTCCATAAGTGCAGTTTTTTTCTCTGCTTCTTTTTTCGATGAATCAATTAAACCTTTAGCTTCTTTGGAATTCAAACTAGTTGCAAGCTTCTTTGGAAACAAAAAATTTATAGCATATCCTGTTTTAACTTCTTTAGTTTCTCCTCTTGTCCCTAATTTATCAATGTCTTCGAGTAATATTATTTTCATAGTTTTTCCTTTTTATCAAGGTTATCATTTTTTAACAATTTCTTCAAGAGCACGCTCGAGCTGTGGGTCTTTGTTTGCTTTATAGTCCTCTTCGGTAAATTCTACATTGATATCGGGAGTTAACCCAACATTATTAATTACTGTTTTATCAGGTGTAAGCCACTGGGCAATAGTAATTTTTAAAGATCCAGATTTTAATGACTCAATAGACTGCACCGATCCCTTGCCAAAACTTTTTTCTCCCACTAAAGTAATCCTTGCTCGATCGCGAAGCGCTCCTGCAAAAATTTCAGATGCGGAAGCTGAACCCTTATCAATCAAAACCATTATTGGCTTGTCTACAATTTTTTTATTTGTGGTATTCACAGCTTTCTCTTTTTGCTTTTCCTTTTCCCACAAAACAATTCCCGAATCAATAAAATAACTGGCAATATCTACCGCAGAATCGAGATAACCACCGGGATTACCTCTGACATCTACTATATATCCTTTCACATTTTTTGATTTAAAATCTTCTAGGGCATTTTTTACTTCATTCGCCGTGTCTTCTCCAAAAGTATTAATTTTCAAATACCCATAATCATTTTTTATTTCTGCTTTTACGCTTTTAATCACAATCGTGTCTCGTAAAATCGTTTTCTGTAATGTTTCTTCCCCGCGTAATATTTTTAAATTTACTTCAGTATTTTTTGCGCCTTTAATCATAGATACCGCCTGATCCATTGTCATACCTTCGGTAGACTTGGAATCAATTTCCAATATCTTATCATTAGCTCTCAAATCAGCTTTCTTTGCTGGAGTATCGTCAATAGGAGCAATTATCAGTATTTGATTATCACGCAAACCTATTTCTATACCTATTCCTTCAAAACTGCCTTGTAATTCTTCATCTAAAAGTTTCATCTGCTCTGGTGTTAAATACATAGTATAAGGATCGCCTACCGCAGAAATCATTCCTGAAATTGCCCCTTGCAGCATTTTATCTGAATCAAGCTCCCCGTTATAATTTTCTGTTAATTTGTCCCAAGCGTCCCAAAATAAAGAAAAATCTGTATTAGCTGACTTTCCGGTATTTTTATTGACTACATTTTTAACTAAGCTACTTAGTCCGATTCTATTAGTACCGGCAAGATACCCCAAAGAAAAGGAAGTTGTAATACAAATGAACAATACTGCTATTGTAGTTACAAAATAAATTCTGTTGTTTTTTTTATTAGTCAATGGTTCCTCCTCCTATTAATTGATCACCAAGATATAATACCATAGATTGTCCTGCGGTTACAGCCCAAACTGGCGAGCTAAATCGAATTATAAACCCATTTTTATCAATTTTTTCTACAACGGCCTTTACTGGCTTTTGACGATAACGAATCTGTATATCAAACATTTCTCCAATTTTAGGAGCTTCTCCGATCCAATTAGGATCAGAAGCAGAAGCTCTTTGATAAAATAATTCACTGTGTGGCGCTACTATTATTTCATTATTGATAGCATCAATTTTTTTGACATACAATGGAGGCTTGGTAGTGCCAGTTAAAGAACTCAAATTTAATCCATGACGTTGCCCTATTGTATAATAATAAATTCCTTTATGTTCGCCAATTTTTTCCCCTTCGATATTTTTAACAAATCCGGGTTTGTTCGGTAAATATCGACTTAAAAAATTGCTTAATTCAACAGGACCTACGAAACATATTCCCTGCGAATCTTTTCGGTTTGCGTTCGGGAGATTGTATTTTTTGGCAAGATCTCTTACTTCTGGTTTTGTTAATCTTCCTATCGGAAACATAGTTTTTTCTAGTTGCCAAGGAGCAAGTTTCCATAGAAAGTAACTTTGGTCTTTGTTCGTATCAATACCTCTTGAGAGCTTTACAATTCCTTTTTTGGTTTCTACATTGGCATAATGTCCGGTGGCAATAAAATCAGCTTTTAATATCAGTGCTTGATTTAAAAATAGATCAAATTTTATCTCTTTGTTACACATCACGTCTGGATTTGGAGTTCGACCTTGTTTATATTCTTTCAAAAAATACTCAAAAACCTTTTTTTTGTATTCCGCTTCAAAATTAAATGTATAAAATGGAATATCCAACTTCTGGCTGACATTTCTGGCAGAAAGCTGGTCTTCAATCCAAGGACAATATTTATTGTCATCAATTGGATCCGACCAATTTTTCATAAAAATGCCGATTACATTAAATCCGCTCTCTTTTAAAAGAGCCGCGCTTACAGCTGAATCTACTCCTCCTGACATTGCCATGGCTATAGTTTTCATCTCTATATTAATGTATTAAAAATCCGTTGATTTATCAAGAACAAATATTATAATACTATTATGAATAGTGAAAATGAATTTCCTAGGGAAGAATTTGAAAAATTAGCCGGAATTGAAGACACAAAAGAAATAAACAAAAAAAAATATAAAATAATTTATTCTGGAATCCCTTATACTATGAAGCAATTCTATTCTCATGAAACCCCTGAAAAAGGACCAGGACCTGGCTGGGATTATCGTTGGGCCGTGCTTGAAATATTTGGTATATGGGAACCCGATGAGCTTCCAGATGAACCGCACTATTATATTTATGCAATCGAAAATCAAACAACTTAAAAAAACGCTTTATTTTCAGAATTTGCAAAAGTTTGGGTAAACATAATTCCATATTTACCGCCATTTATTGCTCCTATGCCCATTGTTTTAAAATTTTCTGACAATATATTAGCCCGATGACTGGGAGAATTCATCAATCCTTCAAATGCTTGTTTTGCATCAGAAGCCAAAGCTAAATTTTCTCCAGCAACTGAAAACGAAATATTGGCCTCTTTTAAACGATCAAAAAGAGATTTTCCGGATTTGCTCGTGTGAGAAAAATATCCCCTGAAAAGCATATCTTGACTATAGTTTCGACTCTCTTGAGCCAGCTCTTCATTCCAAGACAATGTAACAAGATTATTTTTTTGACGCTCCTCATTAACCAAGCGAAACAATTCGATTTCTGCCCGATTGTCAACTTTTCCTTCCTTGTAAGTAAATCCTAAATCTTGAGTTTCTCCTATTATGGATTTTTTATCAATATTTTTAATATCAAAATAATTTTGGTATAGTTTTTTAAATATATTTCCTAAAAAATTTTCAAATGGTTTATCAGCTACTTTCAATATTTTGTTTGTTTGAGAATTTAATACATCGCTCACAATTGATTTTTTTATGTTGTTGGCTTGAGCTGGTGATATTAAATTAGTTCCTGAAAAAACCAAAAGCAAAAATACATAATATTTTAAGACATTCAAAACAATCCCAAAAAATTTATCAAATTTATTATTTTTATTTTCACTCAAAAGCTTTTTCACAATCACCGCATAAACAAATGTTGAGCCCGTTTGGATTAAAAACCACACTATTAAAAACAAATACAATTTTAATAATCGTTGATCAAAGTTGATATCGCCAAGCATTTGATAAATTATTAAGCTTAATAATAGTGAAATAACTATTGCCACTATCGCAATAATAATTTCAAAAATGACCCTTAAGCTTCCTCGACGCCAGCCGTCAAAAACAAAATATATAAAAAACCCAAAAATTATTAAATCAGTAACAGTCATTATCTTTCTTATTATCCTTTTGTAACATCCCGTGGCTTGCCACCTTTTCCCTACTGGGGAATACTCTGCGCCCTTGGTGCAGAGTAGTTTATTTTTAAAAAAATGCTCGATTTGTCTAAAATGCAGACTAACATAATATTTTTAACTTTATGATTTAAAAATATTTATATGTTTATTATACTCTTTCATTTGGAAATTGTCTTAGTCTATCTACCTCTTTTATCAAAACATCAAGAAATTGTTTGATCTCATTTTCTTTAGTATCATGGCCAAAGCTAATTCGTATTGATTCTTTTGCTTGTTTTTCATCGAGCCCCATTGCTATAAGGACATGAGAGGCATTGATCGCCCCACTAGAGCAAGCGGCCCCTGTAGAAACAGCGTATCCAAGCATATCTAACCTCATGGTCAAAGCTTCTGCATTTACCTCTGAAAAAGATATGTTTAAAATATGTTTCGTTGAATTTTGTAAATCTGTATTAAAGCTCGCGAAAGGAATTTTTTTTATTTTTTCCATAATTAATTTATTTAATCGTTCGACATGTTGTTTTTGATTTTCGCTGTAATTTTTAGCAACTAACCCAAGCGACAGTATTCCTGCAACATTTTCAGTCCCACCGCGCAAATCAAATTCTTGTCCGCCTCCATGAATTAAGCCAGAAAGTTCATATCCTTTTTTCATAATCAAAAAACCGATCCCTTTTAATGCTCCCAACTTATGCCCAGATCCTGTCAGATAATGAAAATGAAGGTTGTTTTGGCTACAATCGAGCCAGCCGAGCGCTTGTGTGGCATCTATATGAAGACGGGCTTGGGGATATTTTTTATTTATAAGAAGACCAATTTCGGAAATATTTTCAATATTGCCTGTTTCGTTATTAGCATAAATGATACTGACTAAAGTATTTGGGTGTTTTGCCAACAATTGATCTAAATGGCTAATATCAATGCGACCGAATTTATAAACTGGTAAAAGTTCAATCTTAGCCCCCATCCACTGACAAAATTCTAAAGCCGCCAAAGTTGCTTTATGTTCTGCCGGCGTGCTGATAAAAAAAGAATCTTTGACGGTTGCTCCAAAGCCCTGAATCACCCAATTTATAGATTCTGTGGCGCCACTGGTAAAATATACTTCTCTCGGTTCAATATTAAGCCAGTTAGCGATTGCCAGCTTGGCATCATCAATAATTTTTCGTTCATTTCTTCCAAATTCGTGAATTGAGGAAGGATTGCCGATATCGTGAGTTAAAAAATCACAAACTAATTTTTGAACATCTTTTTTTACGGGCGCACTTGCCGCCCAGTCAAGATAAACTTTTTTCATAATTAAACTAATTATATCTTATAATTCAAGATTTGAGAATATAACAAGTTAAAATTGAAATATCAAAATTTAAAATGACAAATTTAAATGTAAAAAATATTATGCAACACTTTACAGCTTCGAGGTACTATTTATCACGCTATAGCGTGCTTAATGTGACTAATGAATAAAAATTTAAATTTTTTTCCAAAAGTCCTTTTCCGAAATATGAGCTAATTTGAGAATTCCTCGGAAGGTGCCAAAAGCAAGTTCTTTATGGTTTGGCACTATTGTAATAATATTTTCTTTTTTAAGTTTAATATGGCTTCCCTTTTGCGCAACAACTTGAAAGCCAAACTTTTTCTTTAAAATCTCTATAACTTTTTTACCTGACAGGGGTTTTCGGTCCACGAGTGATAGTTATTTTTGTTAAAATCGGTTGTTCCGTTATTTTTAATTCATTGACATCTTCATCTTCAAGATACAGCTCGACTGCTTCTACTAAATTTTTCTTTGCTTCTGATAAGGTTTTTCCTTGACTGGTAACTCCAAACTCAATCGCTTGCGCGATATACCACTTTCCTTCTTTATGAATTACTGTTGCAAATTCTTGTTTCATATTTTTATATTATCACTAAAAATAAATTTGACAATCGAGAAATAACAAATTGATAATTTTTCAATTTTCAATTTTACAGATACATTCGTTACTCTGTCGAAACAAACTTTTTACATAACGAAGTTATATTAACATATAAAAATTCTCTTGAAAACCAAAAACCACTCCTTAAATGAAGGGGTGGTTTTGTTTAGATTTAGAGTTTTGGGTCACAGAACTTAATCATAGTCGGCAACATTTATTTCTGTCGAAAGAACGGTTGTGGGCAGTAATATTTATTGGACTGGTGAATGAACAAACTTTAATAAACGGTTCTTGGTCTACTGTAACATCGCTAGGAAGAGACGAATAAGATTGCGCTTCTTTTAACATTACGTAAAGACCGCTTGACCACCTATCATCGATCTCACCTGATTTGTTAACATTGACAGTAGTTATTTCCTTTTTACAATCTACGCCACTAGCTTGAGGATTGGGTCTGTTAATTGCTCGAATATACTCATACGTCTCCATCGTTCCAATGAATCTAAAATTGATTATCTTTAGAATTTTATCAGAATTAAATTCTGGTTGAGAAACACTCCTTATATGTATCATTCTAGTTCCAATTTCACCCGTGAACTTTCCTTTGAAAATATATTTTTCCAAACATATTTTACCTGGGCTACCAGAACTAACAGAATTAGTCCATAGACTTACCACATTATCGACTTGAAATGCCGTGCAATCATCAGCCGCGTAAGCTTTGGAAGCGATATTGGCTAATATTTTTTGCCAAATACCATCAGGAATTTGCGTGTTGGTTTTAAGAGTGGTTTTTTCGGTTGCATTTGTTTCGTTAAAAATTTCTTCCATACCCGCGTCATAATCTCCTTCTCCAAGATCAGCGATAGCATCGTTTATTGCTAAGCCAAACTTAAACATGGCCATATCCCCATTTACCCTGGAATCATCGACAAATGGATTTCCGTTTTCATCGGTAGTAAGATTTTCATAGCTGCCATAAAGATCTATGGTGGGACTAGGAGCATAAATGCTTGGATCTTGGATGTCTTCATTTAAGACAATCTTGTAACGACTCCATGGAATTGTTACATTGTCAAAACTGATATCTCTTTTTGTTATTGACCATGAAGTGTTTCCTCCCTCATTAACTGTAATTGCTCTTGTTGGAGCTGGTTGACTGTATACAGATTTACCAGTGATATAGTCAACAATATCAAAAGGACTGGTTTCAATACTGAGGGTATATTGAGAATTATTTTTTAATGTAACTTTCCAAGGTCTTAATGGGTTTATTCGATTATCTGCATCTTGACCTGTTGTTGTTAAAACAATACATTCTTTTTCACACTTATATGGTTCTGCTGGAACATCAGCGGCGCTATATTTTTCTTTAAACACTAAATATGCAAGAAGTGCAATTATTATAATCAAAAAAAGACCGCCAACAATATATATCCACGATCTTGCATTCAATTTTTTCAAAACCATACACCCTCCTAACAATTTTAAATTTATAATTTAAATTTATCATACATTGATATATATATATATATCAATATCTTGATCCTGTGGATAAGTTAGAGGTTGAAAAATACTTGACTATTGCTGTATGTAGCTTTATCAACTTCAGATAGTTCAATGTTTTTAATTTTAGCAATTTCTTGGGCTACTTCTACGACATCGGCTGGTTCGCAGATTGTTCCCCGTCGCGATTGCGGAGGTAAAAACGGCGCGTCTGTCTCAATCATAATTTTTTTAAGCGGAATTTTTTGCACCACTTCGCGAAGTTTTTCATTTTTTGGATAACTAATAATATTTGTAAACGAAATCATCCAGCCATCAGCAATTAACTTTTCAGCAATCTTCAAATCTCCGGTAAAACAATGAAATACCATGCGAACTTTCCCGCGATATGATTTTAATAAGCTTTGCGCTTTTTCATACTCATCTCGAATATGCAAAATTATCGGCTTATCATATTTTTTTGCCAACTCGATCAATTTTATTAAAAAATCTTTTTGTATCTTTATATCTCCACCATAAGATAAATCAAGTCCAATTTCTCCAATAGCTACTACATTCTTATTTTCAAGCATTTTTTTTAACTCATCTAGTATATACTTTTGTTTTTCTTGATTTTCTGGTATTTCGCTGGGATGAATACCAACTGCGCAATATGCCCCGTGGTGATTTTTACAAAATTCAATATTTTTTTGGCTATCAATTAAATCTGTGCCGATTAAAATTAATTTTTCCACTCCTGCTTTTTGGGCGCGATTTAAAACAGTATCCGGAGCTGGAACGGAATAATCCCACTTCGCATAAGCTTCGCGGGATAAAAACAAATGGCAATGTGTATCTATAAATTTCATACTGACATGATATCTTAAAATACAATAGAATTAAATGGGTATCCCCCATACAACACTGGCGGGAAGTCGCGTTTATGCGCGCCTCCCCCATTTTTAAAAAATTATAAACACCAAAGCGCCAATTAAACAATTATTTATAATATATTGACAATATATAGACATCACTTCATACTATAATTAGTACGATCATGGCTCCCTCTCCAGCGATGGGCTTACTCCTTTCCCCATCGCTTACTAGGAGGGTCTGACGCCCACAGACCCTCCATTTTTTATCAGAAAATCATAATCAAAAAAAATTTAAATATTTATTAAATTTAAAGATTTTTTGGAAAAATCGGACTTTTCTTTTCTTCTCCACTAATTTGAGAAATTATTTTCATTGATATTTCAGGCATCACCGGTTGCAATAACCCAGCGATTATTTCTAAACGATACAATATTTCAGCCAATAATTTTTTTACTGCTTGTTCATCAGTTTTTACGAGCTCCCACGGCTTTAATTGGTCTATCAAGATATTTTGTTCTTTTATAAAATTAAAAATATCTTGAATGGCTAAACTAAATTCTAATTTTTCAAAATGAGAATTTACTATATTCACAAAATCAGACAAATCTTCTTTTTCTAAAGATTCTGCCCCGTATTTTTGAGATAAAGTCAGAGTTCTTTGCACAAGATTGCCAAGATCATTTGCCAAATCAGCATTGTATTTTTTTTCGAAATCTTCCAAAGACACATCCCCATCGTTGCCAAAATTTACTACATTCAAAAGATAGTAGCGCAAACCGTCAGAGCCATATTTTTGGCTTATATCTAATGGATCAATTTTGTTGCCTAAACTTTTTGACATTTTTTGACCACCCGTAGTAAAAAATCCATGCGCAAAAAGCTTTTTTGGTAGTTTTGTTTCGTCAAAATCAAAATAAGCAAGCAATATCGCCGGCCAAATTATAGCGTGAAATCGTAAGATATCTTTGCCGATAATTTGTAAATCCGGAGGCCAATTACCGTCTGCGTAAGTCCAATAATTTAAAAGCGCGTCAATCCAAACATATAGCACATTGGAATCGTCCCATGGGCATATTATTCCCCATTTCAGATTCTTTCTGGTAATGGCAACATCTTCAAGCCCCAATTTTATAAAAGACAAAACTTCATTTTGTCTTGAAATAGGAAATACGCTATTTTTTACCCATTTTTTTAAGGGTTCGGTCAATTTTTTGTCAGAAAGACGGAAAAAATAAGCTTCTTCGGTAACATTTTCAGGCACAGTTTGATGATCAGGACATTTCCCATCTACAAAATCTTTTTCGAGCTTAAATGTCTCGCATCCCACACAATATAGACCGGAATATTTTCCCCGTTCAATCCATTTTTTTTGATACAATATACTGATAAAATCTTGTACTTTTTTCTTGTGACCATCGTTTGTGGTTCTAGCAAAATCATCATAATCTACTCCAAGCTCTTCCCATGCTTTTTTAAATTTCAAGCTCTTTTCATCTACAAATGTCTGCACGGACATCTTTGCATTTTCCGCCGCCCGACTTACTTTTGCTCCATGCTCATCCGTGCCAGTTAACAAAAATACATCCCTGCCTTGAGCTTTTAACCATCTTTTGTAAACATCTGCGACTATCGTTGTATATGCCGAACCCAGATGAGGAGCGTCAGTAGCATAATAAATTGGAGTTGTAATAAAAAACTTCTTCTGTTCTTTTTCTTGTACTAAATCGTTTTGCAATGAATTATTGTCGCTTGATTTTAAAAACTTTTTTTCCATACTATCATTATACCTCCTCCCCATATAGTTTTCAATCATATGTCCAGGATGGGTACATAGGTAACACTTTTTGATTAAGTATTAATGTATTCTC
>CAZZBO010000011.1:0-24502 GCA_964652345.1 uncultured Candidatus Saccharibacteria bacterium
GTTTGGATAAGTGGTGCCAGAGAATGTTGGTCTTTTTGTGGAAATAGTAGGTTTGATGTCTTTGTTTAGATAATGGATAGTGTCACTAATAGAATCATAAAGAGATATTACTGGAACTGTAGTGGTGGGTTTAGCAGAAGCTGAAGAGGTAGGAGTTGGAGTAGATGAGGTTGATGAGGAAGGAGCGGGGGTTGATGTAGGAGTGGGGGTTGGTTCGGGAGTTGTCCCAAATATCCATCCTACATTACTACCTCCATCAATAGAATTATCTCCGGTAGTAATCGTTCCTCCAGAAATACGACTATTAGAAACATTTAAATAGTCGCCCACTATAAGATCACCACCAATTACTAAGTTCCATGAGTTACCTGACGGACTACTATCAAGTATCAATTCTTTACCAGAATCACCGTTTAAAGTAAGAGCTCCTCCTATCGTTTGAGTGGTTCCGGAAGTAAAACTAACCGTTTTACCCGCTGATTCAGCGATTGTATCTACGGTTAGATCATTAAATGTGTTGCTTCCACTAACAGTTGTTTGATTAGTTCCAGTAAATTGTACTGTGCCAGTACCAGCATTTAATCCACCATCTCTTACTGTGAAATTATCACCAACTTTTAAAGTGCCGGTTGTTATTTCAATACCACCACTTGGATCTGAAGTTTCTAGATAACCCCTAACATCAAGGGTGTGTTCAGCGATATTCAATACGCTGTCAATATATTGATTATCTATCACTGTCAAATTACCCATTACAGTAATATCATCGTTTACATTTGCTGTTCCGCTTAAAGCTAAATTATTATATATATCAGAAGGAAGATTTATAAGATTAAAGCTTGTCAGCTGGGAGTTATTTGTCAGCCAATCGGCTGTGCCAGCGCTACGGATGTAATTACTTGTTCCTTCACCATTATATTCACAGCTTACGCTTGCCGGGGCAATAAAATGGCTTTGGGCGTTTGAAATTATAAAATTCCTGTGAGTTGTAAGAGATCCCTCACCGCCGGTAAAATCGCCACCGTTAAGTGTAAACCATGTAGCAGATATATCGTATCCTCCTGCAATTAAGTTGCCATTCGATACATAAATCGAACTATTACTCGCTGATAAATCGCTTTGCAAGGTCCACTCGCCTCCGCCTGAAAAATATAAACTAACATAAGATAACGCTATTGTTTTGATCGTATGGCCGGGCGTATCTGCGGTAAAATATGTCTTAGCTTGAATACCCATACAAGAAGTATTTAGCTGGCCATTATTTTCAAGATTTCCGGCAATTGAAATTATTCCAGTGTCATAACACATACTTAATCCTCCGCCAGAATCAATATTAAGATTATTGACCAAAATATCGTAGCTTGGATACCATTCTTCAACTCCTGACCGAAGAGTACCGCCATTAGTAATGGTGATATTTCCAGTTCCAAGATTAACATCTGCCATTAGTGTAACCAAATGAGAAATTGTCGCATTATCCCCACTTCCCGGCACTCCACCGCCACAACTTGTCCAAGTGGCAGCGTTTGACCAATCACCATTGGCTTGAGAGACACAGTTGAGTCCTGCCGCTTTTGAGGTTTTGGGATTGTCTAAAACAACATTAGTTGAGAGAGCGACTGTAAATAGAGTAAAAAGGATTAAAAAAACACTATGAATAGCGTTTGCATAATTAAACAGATGCCAATTGTAATACCAACGATATTTCATCCTTAAATTGTTGTGCAAATTTAAAAATGTAGGAAAAAGAGTCCTTGTGGATCTTTGAATGGCATTGATCTGTTTATCTAAATCTATCATCTCCTCTTTTGTGATCATAGTATGTGTTTTTATTGTTTCAAAGAATCATTTAATCGTCAAATTTGATCTAAGGGTTGTTGCTTTCTTTCTCTTAGATAACTTTATCCTTTGATATATTACCTATTTGTTTGAATATATTTAGTTATTTATCTTCTGAAATTACTTTTTTTATTTGACTATAGTTAAAACCCCTACCAAGCAAAAATCCAATAATTTTTTTAGTTTTTTCTTGTTTTTCTAGATGAGTATATTTTTTTTGAGTTTTTTTAATCAACTCAATCAACAATTCATCTTCATTAAAACTCACATAAAAATCACCAATCGCTTTTTGAGCTTTTTGTTTTTCAATATGCAAAGTAAGCAATTTTAAAAAAATTCTTTTTTTACTCCACCTTCGATTGACAGCTAAAGATCGAATAAATTCCGGAAGTAAATTTTTATCATCTAAAATTTTTAATTTTTCAAATTTATTGACAATTTTTTCAATAATCTCGCTTGGAAATTTTTTTTCTTTTAATTTCCATATCAATTCATCCTTAAATCGAGGACGAAAATTTACTAACCGAAGAGCAGTTTGCTCTACTTTTTGCTCTAATCCATCATTTTCTTCTAACATAATTTTAAGGTAATATTTTTACATATAGAAAGCAAATTACATTTAAAGAAATTCATAGCTCTTATCCAGGAAGGAAATATCCACGAATACAGATACCGAGGACTGTTTAAGCCCGATATGTAATATCGAGCGAGTTCCGCAGGTCTCTGAATAGCGAAAGTATAGTACATTTTTGAGTTTTTCTATGACCTTGAAGAAATTTTCCAAGAATAGATTCATTTACATTACTAACCCATCCTAGATTTTCCTCAAAGCTAAAGCTTTTCGTCAATCACGGGACAAAGTAAAGTTTATCAAAACTTTACTTTGCCTCTTCTTTAATTTTCGCAAAAATTTTGCTTCTGATTTCTTCGGTAATTTTCGGATTTTGTTTCAAATAAGTTCTGGCAGACTCTTTCCCTTGACCAAGTCTATTTTCACTATATTGATACCAAGCTCCACTTTTTTGCACAATTCCTTGCGCTACACCTGTATCCAAAATATCACCCTCGTATGAGATGCCCTCGTTAAACATAATGTCAAATTCTGCTACTTTAAATGGTGGAGCAACTTTGTTTTTTACAACCTTTACTTTGACATGATTTCCCACCGACGTATCTCCTTCTTTCAGTTGCTCTGTGCGACGAATATCCAATCGCACCGAAGCGTAAAACTTTAGGGCATTTCCACCGGAAGTAGTTTCCGGATTGCCAAACATTACTCCTATTTTCATTCTGATTTGATTGATAAACACAACTATTGTTTTTGATTTATTAATCGCGCCTGTTAATTTCCTTAAAGCTTGACTCATCAGTCGCGCTTGCACTCCTACCATCGCATCTCCCATTTCGCCTTCGATCTCTGCGCGAGGAACAAGTGCGGCTACTGAATCAATAACAATAATATCAACCGCATTTGAACGCACTAAAGTTTCGGTAATTTCAAGCGCCTGTTCTCCTGTATCGGGTTGGGACATCAAAAGATCGTCTAAATTTACACCAATTTTTTTAGCGTAGTCAGGATCAAAAGCATGCTCCGCGTCAATAAGCGCCGCTAATCCGCCTTTTTTCTGCGCTTCAGCAATCGCAGATAAAGCTAAGGTTGTTTTTCCGCTAGATTCTGGACCATAAATTTCAATAACCCTTCCTCGAGGAAAACCACCGACTCCCAAAGCCAAGTCTAAAGAAATGGATCCTGTTGGGATGACTTCAACCTTGGTTATATATTCTTTGCTCATACGCATAATAGCGCCTTTGCCAAATTGTTTTTCGATTGTCCCAAGGGCAACATCCAAAGCTTGCTTTTTGCCATCTTGATTTGTCATTTCAACTCCTTTTTTTATTATCTATTTTAGATATAACTTATTTAAAATGATTTGTCAGCCCTCTCTACTCTATTGGAGAAATATCAGACGAAGGGCTATCTATTTGGGTGTCAGGCAATCGATCTGGCGAAGGTAACATACCAGGACTTGGACTTGGCTCCAGCTCTTTTTTTTGTGATTCATAATAAACACTAATTTCTCGAGCATTGATTTTATCTACTCGATTTTTTGCTGACACCTGAATAATATTTATTCCCTCTTTTAGTTTAATATTTTTTTTAAAGTCTCCACTTGAAGAAGGCATAATCTGTTCATTATTGATCAATACAGTCGCCCCAGGATCTGTTTTTCCAATAATTTCAATATTTTCACTCTGCCAGGTAATATTATTTTTAGGAGATAATACTTCTAAAATGGGGGGAGCTGAAAATTTTTTTATCTCAAATCCGATATATCCGAAAATCGCTACAATCGCAATAACAATAAAAAAAATAATAATAAACTTGGAGGTTATAATAAATGAGCTTGTTTTTTTAATCACCGCAGGAGTAAGACGATTAATTTTTTTAGGATAATTTTTGAACATTTGCTCTTGTTGCTTTATCAATTCATCAGCACTTAATCCTAAAAAATCAGCGTATCGACGCAAAAATCCAAGCGCGTAAATATGAGAAGAAAATGCATCATAATTGTCCGACTCCAGTGCTTCGAGATATTTTACACGAATCTTTGTTTCATCTTCAGCTCTTTCTAGAGATATTCGTTTTTTTGTTCGTTTATTTTTTAATTTTTCACCAACTAAATGAATACCTGAGATTCGTCTAGTTTTAAATTTTTTTTTGTTATTTGCTGTCACGACTCAATAATACCTGTAAAATTAAAAATTTGCAAAGATTGAATCTTCTATTAAATCAATAAAATATGAAATAATATCAAAAACGAATTTAATTTGTTTCTAATTTTTAATCCACCACTTGCCATCTGGCAAATTATAATTTAAATTTTAGGATTTATTTAGACTTAGAGATTTGTTTTTTACACGATGCCTAAAAGTTCATTGATTTTACTAACATTAAACCCTATTAAAATATCTCCCCCAATATCAATCACGGGCACCCCTAGTTGTCCTGATTTTTTTATCATTTCCTGTTGCGCATCCATATCTTCTGTTACATCTTTGGCGCTATATTTGATATTTTTTTCATCAAAATAATCTTTAGCCAAATGGCAATAGTGACAAGTCGGGGTAGTATAGATTGTAACTGTTTTTTGTTCCTTTTTATCTGACATCTTTCCTCCCATATTTAATTACGAACATAAAATACTATATCGTATTTACGCTAAATCAGTCAACTCAATTTATAAAGCTTCAGTTTACAAAAATATTGAATAGAGGGTGTGATAAGTATTGATTATATTTATGATCAAAAGAATATTTATTCCTAGAAATTTTTATATTTGAGCTTTGATTTTAATTTGACATTTGGATTTTTGATTTTTAATTTTTTTGATTTATTTTTCTTCTTTTTCTTCAGTTTTACAGATTGTAATAGCTTGTTCAACCAAACGATTGGAATAACCCCATTCATTGTCATACCATGCCACAACTTTCACAAGATCTCCGTCAACGACCTGTGTAAGACTCAAATCTACGATCGAGCTAAATGGATTTCCGATAAAATCAGATGAAACCAATTCTTTATCAGTAACGCCAAGAATTCCTTTATATATAGGGGTTTCACTAGCTTTTTGAAGGGCGTCGTTTACTTCTTCCACAGTAGTTTTCTTTGCCACCAAAAACGTAATATCGGATAAAGATACCACGATCGTGGGGACTCTAATTGCCAATCCGTCAAATTTGCCTTTTAGATCTGGGATCGCTTCAGTTGTGGCTTTAGCGGCTCCTGTGGTAGTGGGCACAATATTAGCGGAAGCCGCTCGTGCTCTTCTTAAATCTTTATGAGGCGCATCCTGCAAATTTTGATCCGCGGTATATGAATGTATTGTGGTCATTAGAGCTTTTTTTACTTTAAATTCACTATGGACAACATCAACAACCGGCGTAATGCAGTTAGTGGTGCAAGAAGCATTATTGATAATTTTTTCGTCTTTGTATTGTTCCGCATTTACTCCCAATACAAATGTCGGAGTGTCATCTTTTGCCGGAGCAGACATTACTACTTTTTTTGCCCCCGCGACAATATGAGCTTGAGCACTCTCACCGGTTAAAAACACACCCGTGCATTCAAGCACAACATCGACTTCAAGATCTTTCCACGGCAATCTGCTGGGGTCTTTTTCACTCAAACATTTAATCTTCTTATCATCAACAATAATATGCTCGTCGTCGTAAGCAATTTCTCTGCCATAATGTCCATATGCTGTATCATATTTTAAAAGATGAGCTAGAGTTTTATTATCCGTTAGATCATTTATTGCCACAACTTCGATCGAATCTGTTTCAAAAGCAATTTTAAAAGCATTGCGACCTATTCGACCAAAACCATTGATTGCGATTTTTATCATTTTTTCCTCCTATTTTTATTTATCCAATTTTATTTATCTAATTTATTAAATTTGGGGGAGTTTCTCCCTTTAAGGCGCTGATTATATTTTGACAAGCGATTATACTCATTGCATCTCGAGATTCATAAGTAGCTGAAGCAATATGAGGAGTAACCACAATATTTTTAAGCCGTTTAATACCACCTGTCAATTTTGGCTCAAATTCAAAGACATCTAATGCTGCGCCCGCGATTTTATTTTTTTCCAAAGCGTTCACCAATGCCTGCTCATCAATCACTGGGCCACGACTCGTATTGATTAAATATGCAGTTTTTTTCATTTTCATCAAAGCTTCACGATCAATCAAATGCTTAGTAGATGGCAAAAGCGGAACATTTAAAGATACAAAATCAGACACCTCCAATAGTTCATTTAAGCTAGCATACTTAGCTCTAAATTGTCTTTCGAACTTTGGAATTCTTTCAACATCATGATAGATTATTTTCATTCCAAAACCTTTAGCTATTTGAGCTACTTTTGCGCCTATCCTTCCTACTCCGACAATACCCAGCTTCTTTCCTTCAAGCTCAGGACCAAGATACAGATTTGGACGCCAACCCTGATAGTAACCTTTGCGAATAAATTTATCAGACTCTACAACTTTTCGAGAAATCGCAAGCATAAGTGCAAATGTATGTTCTGCCACAGACACAGAAAATCCTCCGGGAGTGTTTGTAACAAAAACATTTCTTTTTTTGGCCTGATCTAAATCAATATTATCGTAACCGACGGCATAATTTGCCACAATTTTGAGCTGATCACCAGCTGAATCAAAAAACTCTTTATCAATTTTTTCTGTCAGATGAGACAAAACTGCATCCGCCCCTTTTACAAAATTCAATAAATGAGATCGTTTAATTGGATTTGTCCAACGGGATAATTTTATTCGAAATTTTTTCTTCTTTAAAAGTTCAATTCCACTTCCCGGAGTGGGATGAGTTATAACAACAATCGGTCTATATTTTTTTGCCATAAATCCTCCAAATAATTAAAACTCCAAATAACAATATCCAAATTACAAATAATATCAAATAAATGAATCTCCTCGTAGCAGAGCTGATGAGGAATTCTGCGCTTATATTAAAATTCAAAACTACAAACTCTTTTCTAAAATCGAAGAAAATATTTTTTTCAATTCTTCTGCTTCTTGAATAAGCTGGTTTAACGCTACTTGTGAATTACCGTTATTTTTTAACAATTTTAGCCAATATATTGATTCTTTTGCTTCTTTTCGACTAATTTTTATTCTCATAAGAAAATCTTTTTTACTTAATGCTTCGCTTGCTTCGATATAATTTGCTCCAACCGAACCAGATGATCTCACAAGTTGTTTTATATACTCAAGATTAATTGTATCTTTGGGTAATTTTCTAAGCACATCAGCTACATTATTCGCAAACTTTAATGTTCTTTCTTCTAAATTATATTTAATTGTTTTGGTCATTGTGATTTGGAAAATTATTTGTTTTTTGGTGCTTGGAATTTATATCACTTCTTTTATTTTATCACGTTTTAAAAGTCCTCTTTGGGGACCAATTTTTTCAATAACGCTTCCAGCATTTTTTGTGCCCCAAATCATCGCTTCTTCAATTTTTTTGCCATAAAACAATGCCGAGATAAAACCGCTGGCATAAGCATCGCCTGCTCCTGTTGCTTCCACAAGTTTGTTTGAAAATATCGGCTGAAAATATACTTTTGATTTTTTTATCGCAAATGAACCATTTTTTGAGTCTGTGATTACGACAATCTCTGGACCGTTTTGTTGTAATTTTTTTAGTAAAACCTCAAAGTCATCTTCTTCAGTTTTAAGCCATATTTGAGCCTCTTTTTTATTTACAAAAAGAACTTTTGTCTTTTTCAAAAGCGGTTTTGAATTTTTAATCCCTGCTCTTATTTGGAAAGTTCCCGGGTTATACCCTACAAAGACATTGTTTTTGTCTATCCATTGGGTTAAGTTTTTTTTATCAAGCATACACTCCCATCCGTCTTTCATCGAAGTTATATAGCAAAATTTTGCCTTGGGTAATTCTTGAACAGGACAGTAATTTCTTTTTTCATGAAAAATCAAAATAGTTCTCTCTCCCCGTAAATTTAATATTGTAGAATTGTTTGTTTTTTTTCCTTTGTCTATTGAGATTAACCTAGGATCAATTTTTTCATACAAAAGTAATCTCTTTGCCTGCTTACCAATTGCGTCATCGCCCAAAATAGTAAAAAGTCCTGTCTTAAGCCCCAATCGGCTTGCGCCTACAGCAAAATTTGCCGCATTCCCTCCAACTGTTTGGTTTACTGATTTTACCGGAATTTTGTCAGCATAATTTATGCAAAGCTGACAATTATTTTTGTTCAAATCACAAAAAACAGAAGCATTCTCCAATTCCAAAAAAGTATCTAAGGTGGTATCTCCTATTGAGATTAAATCAAGCATAATCTACGATCTCTCCCAATTCTTTCATCCTTTCTATCGCGGTCTTTGATAAAAATTGCTCTCTCTCTTCTTCATCCATAGTAAAATATTCTTTGAAAATACCTCTCCCTGCCATAAATCCACCACATCCGAACTTCATGGCTTGTTGGAGTTGAGATTTGAATACTTCATAATCCTGTCCGGCTGATAATAAAACCCATGGCTTAGTAATGCTATCACGCAATATTTGCAAATTTTTATCACCGGGATATTCAAGCTTTAAAATATCAGCATATTCCTCTAACAACCTTGCTGAATCCAAGATATTTTGCTGTTTTCTTGTCTTGTATTCATCGCTTTGAAGACTTTCTTCTTTCTTAGGAAAACTTAACTCTTCAATCATCAATAAAATATCTTCATCTTTGCATTGTTGCTGAACTTGTTTTATAAATTTAATTTGATCCGTGGTAAAAGCTTCATCAGCTACATCCATAAACAACAAAACCTTAACGGCTTGGCATCCAATTTCTTTTATTCGAGTTACCGACCATTTTGTTTCGATTTGCGCTTTTTCTCCTGCGGAAACTGATTTTTCCAATCGGCCAATCAAACTGCATTCAGGAAAAACTGCATCCGCTTTTATAGCTTGCTCAAGTCCGTATTGACCATCAAGTAAGACAGCAGTCGCCTCAGGAGACAGCGTTTTAGTAATTTGTAATTTTGCATCTGTAATTTCTTGATCAGTGGGTTTTCGATTTTGATTAGTTTTATCAAGCCAAGCTTGTAAAAATTTTCTAAAAGAATTGTTTTGATCAAGAGCCAAAACTTTAAACTTACCGTCTTTTGTAGTAATTTTTTCCAAACCTTGCTTTTTGCCGATTGTTAGATTTTTCATTTTTCCTCCTTTGTATATCTAAGCATAAATTTAAAAAATTCGCTAGTTTTAAGATACTAATAAAAAATTTATTGTTTTTTTATTATTAGAAACAGTAAAAAAAATTAAGAACTTTTTTAGCTTTTTTTAGGCTCTTTAATAAATTTTAGATAACCTAAAAAAATTGCAATAATCAGACCGATAGAAACTGCGATAAATCGGTACTGACTATTTTCGCTCATAATTGCGCGAATAATCGAATAAAGCAAAGTAAAAACTCCTCCCAATAGCACGCCGTCTGCCAATTCTTTCAATAAAGATGCAAAAATCATACTAATGATTAAAATAATTACTGAGGAAATAAGAGCAATTATGAATACTTTTTGGCTATAATTTCTGAAATCATTTAGATAATTTTTTTGATCTTCTTGAAATTTTTTATCTGTCTCTTTTTCTTTCTGATCCATATCTTTATTGCTATACTGCGAAGAAATAGGCATTTCAGGCGCCTTTGGACTAGGATAAAAGGCCTCAATTCCCGTTCCAACAAACAAAGCGATAAGCAAACCCAAAAATAGAGTATAGATAATTTTTAACATTGGGCTCATAGCTCAACTCCTTTCAATTATAAAAGTTTTCTTGAAAAATATATTATCAGCATCAATAAAGATAACAGAATTATCCAAATCGTACAGCCAAAATAACAAGTGCTTACATTTTCATTTTCAGATGATTCTTTTTTCATAATATATTATACCATAATTGAATATATTTTATTTTCGAAATTATTTTGTCAATATTATTTAACAGCTTTTTTAAGTTATTTTTTAAAATTGTTTAATATTGTTTTGACAATATTTTGAGTAGTAAGCTTGTATTTTTCCAACAATTCTTGTGGGTTGCCCGATTCACCAAATTGATTATTGACACCCAAGCGAATTAGTTTTTTTGGCATTTTTTCACTTATTAACTCTGCCACAGCCGAACCCATGCCTCCAATAATTTGGTGTTCTTCCAGAGTAATAGCCAATTTAGTCTTTTGAACTGATTTCAAAATTGTTTTCTCGTCCAATGGTTTTATAGTATGTATGTTAATTACTTCAACAGATATTTTTTTCTTTTTTAATTCTTCTGCCGTTCTCATAGCTTCATAGATGATGCTCCCGCAAGCAAAAATCACAACATCATTGCCGGATCTCCAAATTTGAGCTTTCCCAATTTTAAAATCCATATTTGAACTAGTCATAATTGCTGTTTTAGGCCGTTCTAGACGAAGATACACCGGACCGTGATGATTTGTTGCCTCTATAGTCGCAAGCTCTGCTTGAACTGAATCAGCCGGAACCAATACTATTAAATTTGGCAAAACTCTAGTAATAGCAATATCTTCTAATGCCTGATGAGTGGCTCCATCCGCTCCCACTGATAAACCTGCGTGAGCTCCAACAATTTTGACATTGGCGCTTGTATAACAGACCGATACACGCAACTGATCCCAGTTGCGTCCGGGATTAAAAACAGCATAAGAACCGACAAAAGGAATTTTTCCAGACAATGCCAAACCCGCCCCAATACCAAGCATATTTTGTTCTGCTACGCCACATTCAAAATATCTTTCGGGATACTTATTTTTAAACTCGTCCATTTTGATTGATTCGCTCAAATCTCCAGAGAGGGCGACTATATTGCGATTTGTCTGCGCGACCTTTAGCAATCCTCTACCAAACCCATCACGAATCGCTTCAAATGAAATATTATTTATGCTGGGACTCAAAGTATTTTTAATCATTTTATCTTGTCTAGCGACCTTAATTCTCTTAACGCCATTGCTCCTTCTTCCGGAGTAGGAGATTTACCATGCCACAAATAATTATTTTCTATAAAACTAACTCCCTTCCCCGGCACGGTATTTGCAATCACGAGAGCTGGTTTATTTTTTATACTCTTTGCTTCATCAAGAGCATCACTTATATCAGAAAAATTATGGCCATCAATTTCTGAAACATGCCAATTAAAAGCTTCGTACTTTTCTCTTAAGGGCTCAATCGGCATAATCTCTTCAGTTGATCCGCTGATCTGAATTTGATTTCGGTCAATAATTGCTACCAAATTATCAAGCTTTTTTGCTCCGGCAAACATCACAGCTTCCCATGTTTGACCTTCTTGCTGTTCTCCGTCAGACATTACACAAAAAATTGAATATCTCTCTTGGTTTAATTTTGCTCCCAAAGCCATTCCAATCGACTGCGACAAACCCTGCCCTAAAGGACCGCTAGTTGTCTCTATCCCCGGCAAACTATTATAACTCGGATGCCCCTGCAGGCGAGAATCAATTTGACGCAATGTTTTTAATTCTACGAGAGGAAAGAATCCGGCTCTAGCTAACACGGCGTAAAGTACTGGCGCAATATGTCCGCAAGATAAGATAAGTCTGTCACGTTTTGACCACTTTGGTCTTTTAGGGTCAATATGCAAGGTATTAAAATATAACACAGAAAACACATCGACCATACCCAAACTTCCGGCAGTATGACCAGATCTTGCTTCAAAAAGCATTGTTATGATATCCTGACGCACCTCGTTTGATATGCGACTTAATTTTTCTTCGCTGATCGACAAAGCCCCTCCTAATTTGATTCTACCGGCGGAGATGGCGGAAATTTTGGCGCTTCGTTATAAACTTTTTGTTCGTTTTTATCATTATCTTTACTCTGAAAATACCAACTTGCACCGATAATTATCAAAATTGTAATAGTCAACAAATAGACATATTTCATATTTTGTTCAACTGATTATTTAATGCTTTCCAGTTTATTTGCGGTTTGTTTGAACTAAATAAACTATTTCCAGTATAAATCAATTCGGCATCTTCGGCAATCAAGGCAATATTGGAAATATTTATACCTCCGTCTATACCAATGGCGCCAAAATATATTTTGTTTAAGTTTTGTAATTTTTGTTTTGTTCCTTCAAGCATTGCTTGACCCGATCTTCCCGGATGAACCCCAAGAACCAAGACAGATTCAGGTGCGGGATTGATTTTTGCAACAACATCTACTTTGGTTTCAGGATTTAACGCAATCCCCAGCTTGATTCCTTTATTTAGTCCTTTTTCAACTAAAATCGGCCAATTGTCAAAAAAGTCTTTTGTTTCAAAGTGGACACTGGCAAATTTAAAAAAATCAGGCAATTTATCAATCCATGGCAATGGATCTGCCACCATAAGATGAGCTTCAAGTATAGCTTGCTTGGAAGGATATTTTTGAACAATGTCCAAAGCAATACTTTTTTCAACTACAAACTCGCCATCCATCAAGTCTATTTGTATACGGTCGGTTAAATTTTCTAAGATATTCAATTTCTCTCTGTAAATATCTTCTTTTCCAGTTAAGATTGTGGGAATAATTTTGCTCATAACAAATCTAACTTTTCATTTCTACGAATATATTTTCCTTCATTTAAAAATTCAGCCTTCAACCAAGCATCGATGTATTCTTTTGCGTCTTCATCGTTAACAAACCCAGAAGGAATAACTAAAATATTTGCATTGTTATGCGTTTTAGCTTCTTTTGCAATTTCTTTGCTAAATCCAACTACTGCTCGTATGCCCTTGAATCTGTTTGTAGCTATCGCCATCCCCGCTCCCGAATGACAGAACAAAATCCCCAAATTATGGGGATTTTCTTTCAACTCTTTGACTACGGATATAGCAAAATCATTGTAATCATCAGTATTATTAAACTCATTCGTTCCTCTATCCGCAACCTGATAATTGTTTTCTGTAAGCCATTTTTTTATATTTTCCTTTTGACTAAAACCAGCATGATCCGCCCCAAGATATATAATCATTTTTTTCTCCTTAAATTAATTAATTGAACTAACCCATTTAAATATGCCAATAAATAAATCAACAAAAGTATTTTAATAAATGGAGAATTTTGTTGTTCACTTATAAAAAAACTGTGGCACCATGCAAATGGAAAAATTACTATCATAATTTTATTAAAACTATGCCATATATATTTATTTTTCTTAATTTTATTATTTATTAACATAATAAAACCTATCAATATAATATAAGTTGCGACAATTCCAAAATTTAATGAGTTTGATCCAAAATCTTCCGCCAAAGGTTTATGTAAGATAATAAGTTCCAGGGGAAGATAACCGATCAATCCGTTTTTTGTGGCATAAAACAAAAAAAATATATGCCCAAAAACTATCAATAACATAGCGACAATTGACAATCTTTGAAATTTTTCCAATTGATTGTTTGAGTAAAAATTCAACCACTTTTGCCAATAAACTTTAGTTAATACTGTAAATGTCATAAGTACAAAACCAGTAATTGCAAAAAATTTCATCCAGAAATAAACCAAATCTTGAAATCCCGATTTTTGTAAATCTTCTAAGATTGAGACAATGGGAACTATAAGCATCAATATTATAACTATCCAAGTTAAATATTGAGCAAATTTTTCAAGCTTAATCTTTTCTTTCATCAATAATCATTTATATCTTTGTTTTGATTTAAAAAACTAAATGCAGACAAGGCCGCCCTGCATCCTTCTCCGGCGGCCACAATAATTTGTTTTTCAGGTACAGTCGTAGCATCCCCAGCCCCAAATATACCTTTTACATTAGTTTCTGTATTGCGCTTCACAATAATTTCATCGAACTTATTTAATTTAACCAAACCCTTGATAAAGCTAGTAGAAGGAATTGATCCTATTTCTACAAATATCCCCTCAACTGCCAAATCGAATTTTTTACCTTTTTTATCTTCATATATAAGATTGCTTACAAATTGTTCTCCTTTAATTTCTTTGGCAAATACTTCCGTTAAAATTTTAATTTTTTTTGATTTTTTTATCTTCTCAAGCATTATTTGATCGCCTATTAATTGTTTATTTATTGTTAAAATATAAATTATTTTAGCGATTGGTTCCAAAGACAAAGCCGCATCCATCGCCGAATTTCCTCCTCCAATTACCGCTGTATTTTTATTTGCAAAAACAGGAGCATCGCAAGTGGCGCAGTAGGTTACCCCTTTATTTTTAAATTCTTTTTCTCCCGGAATATTTAGCTTTTTTGGAATCTTGCCTGTAGCGATAATTATAGTTTTGCCTTTAAAATTCCCCGTATCAGTTTCAGCAATAAAAATATTTTTTGTTTTTTTGATTTTTTTAACATTGATTCCGGTTTTTAGTTCTACCGTATCTTTATACTTCATCAGGTGAGTCTGAAATTTTGATACTAATTCGGGTCCTGAGATATATTCAAAACCTAAATAATTTTCAATATGGCCTGATTGAGCCGCCATTCCTCCTATATCCCCAGAGATTATAAGAGTCTTCATTTTTTTTCTTGCTGAATATATTGCCGCTGATAATCCACCCGGTCCGGCTCCAATTATTATTGTGTCATACATATTACTCCCGGTATTAATTTAAAATATAAAAATCAAAATGTAAAATGATAAGGTAGAGAATAAAATTCCAAATCCCAAGCACCAAACAACAAACAGTGTCGAAATCTTTATTTGTAAAAATGATGTTTTGTAATTTAAATTTCGACATTTTGAACTGTCGTTTTAAACTTTGATTTTTGCATTTTTAATTATATCTATTTTCTCTCCTCATCCTTATATTTCATATCAGTTTCTAATGTGTCAATCAAGACAGTTCTTGGCTTTGATCCGTCTGGAGGACCAACTACGCCATGTTCCTCCAACATATCTATAAGACGAGCTGAACGAGCATAACCGATTGACAATCTTCTCATTAAAAGAGATGAAGATGCTTTTTTTGAACTGATCACAATCTGTTTGGCAGATTCATACAGCTCATCTGAAATATCCCCCTCACCGTCAATTCCAGCTTTTCCTGATGGTGATTTATATTCCAATATTGATTCATCATATTCTACATTACCTTCTTTTTTCAAAAATTCATTTACTTTATGCATTTCTTTATCTGTAACATTTACGCTTTGAATGCGAGTCGGTTTCCCAGTATCTGCAGATAGATAAAGCATATCTCCTCTACCCAGTAACTTTTCCGCGCCGCCAATATCAAGAATTATTCTGGAATCAACTTGAGAAGTAGTTTGGAAAGCAATTCTTGTAGGAATGTTACTTTTTATAAGACCGGTAATAACATTTACGGTTGGTTTTTGAGTTGCGACAATCAAATGTATTCCTGTGGCTCGAGCCATTTGAGCAATCCGAACAATAGGTGTCTCAACTTCATTTGCGGCTTGCGTCATCAGATCTGCCAGCTCATCTATAATAACCACAATGTACGGCAATTTATTATCGTTTTTATTATCTTCATTGTAAACTTCAATATTCCTGCAACTTGATTCGGATAACAATTTATATCTTCTTTCCATTTCCGCGACAGACCACTTTAAGGCAGATACGGTTTTGTCAATATCAGTTACCACCGGAGCCAATAGGTGAGGAATATTATTGTATTCTGTAAATTCTACTCTCTTAGGATCTATTAAAAGCAATCTCAAATCGCTTGGAGAATTTTGATATAACAAGGTCAATAATACAGAATTTAAACAAACAGACTTTCCCGATCCCGTTGTTCCAGCGATAAGCAAATGGGGCATTTTTTTTAAATCTGCTATTCTGGCATCTCCGGCTACCCCCCGTCCTAAAGCTAGAGTAAGATTTGATTTTGTTTTGGCAAACTCAGGAGAAGTTAAAATTTCTTTTAATGTGACCGTTGCTTGAATTTCATTGGGAATTTCAATTCCTACAGCCGACTGTCCCGGGATAGGCGCTTCTACGCGCAATGATTTTGCCGCTAAAGCCAAAGCTAAATCGTTTTGACGAGCCGTAATCTGATTTAGCTTAACTCCTTCGCTTGGTCTTAAAGTATATTGGGAGACAGTAGGTCCCACATTCACTCGCCCTGTTTTGACTTCTATTCCAAAATCTAAAAGTTTTTTTTCAATAGTACTAGCATTTTTCTTGTAGTCTCCCGGATCGGGTTTTGTGGGGTTATCTTCCAGCAAGTCTACTGAAGGAGGAATCCAGTTTTTATCGGTTGTATTACTGGCAATGGGCTTGATTTCAGCTTTTACCTCAGCTCTATTTTCTTTTTGGATGGCTCTGAATATCGGAACAGTACTGTTGCTATCATTTAGAGTAGCTCCCTTTTCTTCAGAAGAAAGTTGTTCGCGCAATTTGGAAATAGATAAATTAGTGCTTATAAGCAAACTTACCGCAGAAAAAGCAACCAATGCGATTATTGCGCCAATATTTCCTAAGACAGAGCTAAACATATTAAAAATTCCGTTTCCAACCCATCCTCCGTGGCTGGCAAATAACCCGGGTATAAAAATAAAACATAAAATAATTCCAATAGTTACAGAAGCGTGTATATCTTCTTTCTTTGGAAGCAACATTCTAACTCCCAAAATAATAAATACAAATGGAATAATGACTCCAGTTACTCCAAATAAAAATTTAGAAGAGCTAATCATAAAATCTCCAAAAGCTCCCGCCAAATTAAACAGTCCAAGCAAGATTAAAATCCCCAAAACTACCAAAATAAACCCTATTGCCTCCCTAGTTGTATCTGGATCAATAGCCCAATTTAGCTGATCCCAAATTGTTTCTTGTCGGGGCCTTCTACGATATGATCTTTTTCGTTTTTT
This sequence comes from uncultured Candidatus Saccharibacteria bacterium, assembly GCA_964652345.1. Taxonomy (GTDB): domain Bacteria; phylum Patescibacteriota; class UBA1384; order CAZZBO01; family CAZZBO01; genus CAZZBO01. Next base: position 17,240 of record CAZZBO010000011.1, read on the forward strand.
AAATAAACCCATAGTGGTATTATACAATGTCAAAACCCAAAAACAAATAACATAGTAAATAAAAAATCAAAAATTAAAATTAAAAATGACAATGTAAAATATTTAATTAATATCAAAATCCTAATCCGTCTCCGTATGTTGGCGGATGGCGGACAAAATCCAAAATTATAAATACTAAAAAATTCCAAATTTTAAATTCTAAATAAATACTCAGTTCAAGTAACGAGAACTATTTGAGAAATTAATAAATATCTTATTTTTAATCCAAGTAAGTTGGGCATTGCCCCCTCCAAATACTAAACCTGTATCACCACTGGCAATACCATCGGTCTTCTCTGTGTCTCTCTAAAAAGAAATTCTCCAAGATCATCTCTGATCATCCGCTTAATATTTTCCAGATTCTGCGGAAATGCATCATTGTGTCGCATAAAGATTCTTCGTACTTCTTGACGCGCGCCATGCATAATATCTTCCCGCTCTCTCATATAGATAAATCCTCTAGAAATAATATCGGGCGAAGTAATAATTTTGCCCTGACTATCAACAGTCAAGATCACCACAAACATTCCGTCTTGAGCGAGCGCCTGTCTTTCTCTTAAAACAATATTGCCAACATCTCCAATCCCAAGTCCGTCAACCAATACTTGACCGGCTTCAACTTTTTCATTGGCAATAGCCCCCTGTCTGTTTTGAAATTCGATAACTCCACCGTTCTCAATGATAAATACCTTTGTAGGGTCAATCCCAACTTCTTCTGCCAACTTAGCGTGTTCAACGAGCATACGAAAATCACCATGAATAGGTAAAAAGTATTCTGGCTTTAAAATACCTATCATGGTTTTTAATTCTTCCTGCGCAGGATGTCCTGATACATGCACATCAAGCTCTTTTCCGGCAATTACTGTTGCGCCTTCTCGATATAGGTTATCAATCACCTCACCAACAGATCCCTCGTTTCCCGGAATCGGATTTGCCGACAATACCACCGTATCCCCCCGCTTGATCTTAATGTGCTTATGTTCCCCCGTTGCCATTCTTACTAGAGCTGAAAATTCTTCACCTTGCGATCCTGTACACATAATCGCAGTTTCATTATCTTGAGCGCTATTGATATTTTTGATATCGACTAAAGTTCCATCTGGTATAGATAAATATCCCAGCTTCATGGCGATATTGACATTGTTTTCCATACTTCTTCCCACAATTGCCAATTTTCTTTTGTATCTTACAGTTGCATCAATTACCTGTTGAATACGATTTATCTGGCTTCCAAAACTTGCCACAATTATTCTACCTTTGGCATTTCCAAATATTTGCATAAATTTTTCACCGACAACTCTCTCCGAGACGGTATAACCCGGCACCAAAGCATTTGTAGATTCGGACAGAAGCATCTTTACCCCCTGCGAAGACAATTCTGCTAATCTTTGAAAATCAGTTGGTTCTCCTCGAGGAGGAGTATGATCAAATTTCCAATCCGTACAGTGCATAAATAATCCTTCAGGAGTTTCAATCGCAAGAGCTGAAGCGTCAGGAATAGAGTGAGTAATATGGACAAACTCCACAGAAAATACACCAAGCTTTATCTTGTCTCCGGTTTTACAAATATTTATTTTCGTGCCTTTAATTTCAAGTTCGTCTAATTTTCCCTGAATAAGTCCGGCAGTCAAAGGCAATGTGTACATCGGACAACCGAGTTTTGGCCAGACAAAGGGCACACCCCCGATATGATCTTCATGTCCATGAGTAAAGATAATCCCGCGAATTCTATCTTTTCTGTTTTCCAAATACTCTGTATCCACTACTACAAAATCGACACCTAGCATTGTATTTTCCGGGAACATCAATCCGCAATCAATCACGATAATATCGCGACCATATTCATAAATCATCATATTCTTGCCCCCGACCTCACCAACTCCTCCCAGAGGGATTATACGCAATTTGTTTTCATAAACAGGAGCTGGCTTTGACCTATCTTCTCTTTTTGGATTAGATTTAAAATTGTTACCAGAACTTTTGCTCCCAGAACCATGATAGTTGGTTCGTTTTTGATTTTGAGCTTTATAATCAGCATAAAATCGTTTCATAAATTTCAGTTCTCCTTTCTTTAATCTTTAGAACTAACTAGAAATAGTATTTAATTGAATCCTCCTTGAGAGAATTAAACATTAATTTTATTTTGTGTTAATTTTAGAACCGATTAATTATCTATATTATATTATTTTATTTGATTTTTGTCAATCGTTGAGCTAATTTTTATAATTTCTTATGATCTTTATTTAATCGCAGTCACTTGTTCCTGAGTCAGGATCACATCTTAAACCCAATCCGTAAAGCTGTTTTAATGCACCTAGGTCAGATTCATCAATAATCTCCATTCCATATCCGATTAAATTACCGTATTTTGCTTGTCCCCAATCTCGAAGATTGGTTGCCTGAGATATTGTCCCGCCAGAACTATTGTTGTCAGGATCAGATTCGTTTTCCAACGACGCCCAAAGCGAAAACTTATTATTAAATGAAAAATACGCATAACCACGTTGATCTTGAGATGTGTTTTGAGCCCAAGGAGATTTTTCGTATTTGCATTTTGATAGCGGGTCGAGAGGTAATCCGTTTGCAAAATAAGCAGATAAATTTTTTTCTAACTCGTACTTCCATTTTTTTGTTTCAGTTATTGAACAAACAATGAGATATTGCATTTGAAGATTTGTCTCGTTCAATGGTAAATCCCCCTGATGCACAGCTTGATAAGATGTGATTGCTTTATATATCTCGGATAGATCCGCCTTTCGTTTAGAATCTCTTCCTTTTTCCTGTACATTCAAGTATGCGATAGTGCCGATAGTTGCTAAAATTCCGATAATTAACACTGAAACCAAAAGCTCAATTAACGTAAACCCGAGAATTTTTTTATTTTTTCGAAATTTTATATTCATAGATCAGTACATATTATGGTGATGTTTATGGTGATGGCGTTGGTTTAGCGGTCCCTACGCCATAATTATTTTTGATATTTTTATTGCCCCCCTCACTTATATTACAAATTCCATCATAACCAAAAAGATTTTGATATTGACCCCCACAGGTTAGATATCCAAGTTGACCCCCTCTACTATCAGTATCTGGATCTTTTGCATTTTCTAAAGCAGCCCACAAGCTAAAATACTTACTTCTCACGCTTTCTTTTCCAAAAATATTATTTCCTTCTGTCAAATATACATATTCCATTGAAGCGTTTGGATCTCCGTGAGTTGGATATGTGCCTTTGCATCTTCCTTTTGGATCAATAGGTAGTGTCCCGCTTGAAAGATAGCCTCTCAATTGTTGCTGAAGAGAGTTCCATGCGTTTTCTAAATCAGTATTAATCGTAGCATTGCACATTGCATCTCTATATATTCCTGGACCACCTGATCCTGTTTGCTTATAATGCACCGGATAACCGCCATTATCTATGGCGTAAGTCCCAAGGGCTTTTTTAATAAGATCCAAATCCGCCTTTCTCCTTGCGTCTCGGGATCTGCCGGCCGCCCCGATAACCGCAATTGAAATAATCCCCGCCAAGATTCCCAGCATTGTTACAACTGTCAATATTTCTATAAATGTAAATCCTTTTTTGTTTTTCATCTTTTAATAACTAACCCTTGCTTCCTTGCCATATACTTTACTCCATTCATTAAATCTCCCACTATCACTTTTTATCAAAGTATAAAAATAGAAATCTTTATATCTTGGATTACATCCATCCTCTCCACCTGGACAGTTGATTTCCGGATCGTTTACATTTTCCAGTTGCGCCCAGATAGTAGCAATACTGCCCGATGTATTTGAAACATAAGTATAGGGAATTGGTCCAGTAAACCCATGCGCTAATATAGGTGGCTTATCAATGCTAGGATTACCACACTTCGCCAAAGGATCTAAGGGGAGACCGCTCGGAAGATATGACGAAAGAAGCTTCTTAAGAGTTGTTGCCAAATCATCAGTATTGCCCCAGTATTTTGATTGCCAATTTGCGCAACTAGCTTGATTTTTGGGATTAAATCTTTCTCCCACATCACTCAATTCATAAATATCAAGTCCTGAAAATTGATCATATCCGACAGTCATACAAGCTCCCATACTTTTAATTTCTTCTTTTTCGCACCATACGCTTGTACTATCATCATCGTTATAAATAACATTCCAAGCTCTATTAAAATTATTCGGAAACTTATAATTATCCAGCGCGTAAAGATTAACGGCATCATAAAGAGTTTTAACATCTGCTTTGCGTCTAGTATCTCTGGATTTTGCTTTTGAATTTCCAAGAGAAACAACTACTATTGAAGCCAGTATTCCTAAAATCGCAATCACGATTAAAAGCTCAATTAAAGTAAAACCTTTACGGAAATGATTTTTTTTCACTTCCCTCCTTTTTTTTAGCGTAAACAATCCCACGGATAATGTCAATAAAATTCAAAACTTGTTTAGGATTTTTTGTAATTTAGAATTTATTATTTATTTAGAATTTCGATATTTGGATTTAGGATTTTGGATTTGATTTGCCATTTTACAAAGCTTCTTTCATCGAAAGCGAAATTCTGCCTTTTTCTTTGTCTATTTCCAAAATCTTCACCTTCACTTCATCTCCGACTTTCACGCGGTCAGAAACCTTTTCAATTCTTTGATTGGCAATTTGCGAGATATGTACCATTCCATCCTGATTTGCTGAAAGTTTAACGATTGCTCCTATTTCTTTTCCACTGATTCTGTCTTTTTGGATATTCACAACTTCTCCAAAAATTATTTCTCCAATTGTAAACTCATGCGTTAATCCATCAATCGCGCTTTGGGCTTTTTGAGTAGCTTCTGCATCCGAAGAAGTAAGCATTACTGTACCATCTTCTTCAATATCTATCGAGATAACATCTGCTCCCCCCGAATCCTCTACAATCTTTTTAATAGTTTTACCTCCGGGACCGATTAAGGTTCCAATTTTATCTGGATTAATTTTAACTGCAGTAATTCTTGGCGCATATTCTGACAACTCTTTTCTTGGCTGTTCAATAATCTCTTGCATTTTTACTAAAATAGTTTTTCTACCCTTGCTTGCCGCTTCTATGGCACTTTTTACCATTTCAGATGTAAGTCCTTTAATCTTGGTGTCCATCTGCACTGCAGTTATGCCTTCTTTTGTTCCGGTTACTTTAAAATCCATATCTCCACCGAAATCTTCTATTCCTTGAATATCAGTCAAGATCTGATATTTATTTTCATCTTCATTATCAGTAACAAGTCCGATCGCGACACCTGCCACAGGAGCGATAATGGGTACCCCCGTATCCATTAACGCTAAAGTTGACCCGCAAGTTGCCGCCATTGAGGACGATCCATTGCTTGCAAGTACTTCGGTAACCAAACGGATAGTATAAGGAAAATCTTCCTTTGAAGGAATCACTGGCTCAAGCGCCCGTTCCGCCAAAGCGCCGTGTCCGATTTCCCTACGAGACGCCCCACGCAAGGGCTTAACTTCTCCGGTTGAAAACGGAGGAAAATTATAATGATGCATATATCGCTTGCTTGCTTCTTCTTCCATAGTGTCAATCAATTGATTGTCGGAAGGCGAACCAAGTGTTGCAATTGTAAGCGCCTGTGTTTGTCCACGGGTAAAAAGTCCTGATCCGTGCACTCTTGGAATCAATCCAACTTCTATAGAGATTGGGCGAATTTCATCCATAGCCCTACCATCAATTCTTTTTCCTTCGACAAGTACCAATTGACGGATTTCTTTTTCAACAATTTTAGAAAATGCTTCTTTTAGTTCGACTTGTTTGAAATTTCCTTCAAAATTTTCCAGCACTTCCTGTTCGAAAGCAGTCAAAGTAGCTTCTCTTTTTGTCTTATCTGCTTCTCGAACCACTTCTTTGAGCTTGTCTCCAAGATAATTTTTAACTTCAGTGATAATAGGATTTTCTTCCGATTCTAAAAGCCCGACTTTTTCAATATTGGCTGACATTTCCTCCTGAATTTTTATCACAGATTCCATATTGCTCATAGCAAAAGAAATTGCTTCAAGCATTTTTTCGTCACTGACAATTTTTGCGCCCGCTTCTAGCATCAAAACTTTTTCTCTGGTTCCCGCTACAACTAAATCTAGTTTTGATTCCTCCAATTCGCTAACGCTCGGATTTAAAACAAATTGATCATTTATAAGTCCTACTCGCACAGCGCCCACTGGACCTTCAAATGGAGCGTGAGTAAGCATCACTGCGCTTGAAGCGGCGATAATGGATATAATGTCCGGAGTATGTTCTTTATCGTAGCTCAAAACAGTAATAATGACTTGAATATCGTTACGATAATGTTTTGGAAATAGCGGACGAAGAGGTCTGTCTATCAGTCGCGCAGTCAAAACAGCGTTATCGCTCGGTCTGGTTTCTCGCTTGATAAAACGACTTCCGGAAATTTTCCCTGCGGCGTAGAGTCGTTCTTCATAATCAACCATCAAAGGAAAAAAATCTACACCTTCTCTTGGCTCATCTGCTACTACTGCAGTTGCCAAGACCATTGTATCTCCATAACGGGCAGTAACCGATCCGCCTGCCAAATTTGCCAGCTTGCCGGTTTCTAAAATCAACTTTTGTCCGGCAAAATCTGTTTCGAAATGATTTGTTTGAGTTTGCATAATGCTCCTATTCTTGCGGATAAGAGCCAGTCAAGCAACAAATTAAGCATAATTTGCTATTTTGACGTTCTCTTGCTCCACATATTAAATTAAAAATTTAAATTTACTTTCTAAGCCCCAGTGATTTGATTGTTTTTTCATAACGAGCAATATCATGCTTAGCTATATAATTTAAAAGTCTTCGTCTTTTTCCCACCATCATAAGAAGACCTCGACGGCTGTCGCTGTCTTTGTTGTGTTTTTTTAAATGCTCCGTCAACTGATTGATTCTGTTTGTCAAAAGAGCTATTTGAACTTCTGTCGATCCTGAATCATTTTTGTGAGTGCCGTATTTTTTAATTAGTTCCAATTTTATTTTGGAACCTTCATCAATATTGCCTTGATTTATTTTGGCTGGCTTAACCGACTTGGATTCTTTTATCGTTTCAGATTTTGAAGCTTTTGTAGCTTGCTCTTGTTGATTATCTTTTTCTATATCTTTTTTTATTCTTGCCATAACAAAAACAATTTATCACAAATCAATTCCAAAAGCAATAAGCTGTCCAGGATGGGTACATAGGTAACACTTTTTGATTAAGTATTAATGTATTCTC
>CAZZBO010000012.1:0-23465 GCA_964652345.1 uncultured Candidatus Saccharibacteria bacterium
GAGAATACATTAATACTTAATCAAAAAGTGTTACCTATGTACCCATCCTGGACAAGGAATTGACGAAATATTGCTTTGCTGGTATAATGACCTTACCTTGAGTAAACAAGGTGATTACCCCCTACTAACTATTTTTTATGTGTTATCTATATGTCATTTATTGAAATACCAGACACAAATTTTACATCACTACTTCAAAAGATTTAAAAATAGGTTTAAAACTCATAATAAAGAAAGAAATCAAGCAACTAAATCAAGAATGACTTAGATTTAAATCTATTATGAGACATATCAAAATCTATCTCTAGCAAGACAAAGAGAAAATCAATTGAAAAAATACGATCAAGCGTGATTTAGATTAAAAAAGCGAATACTAATGAAAAATAGTTAGTGGGGGGAGGAAAGTCCGAGCACCATTGAAGCGATCATCCGTTAAGAATTTTCAAGACGGACGGGAGCAATCCTAGAGAAAGTGGCACAGAGACTATACCGCGAACCATTGCGTAGCAATGGAAATATCAATTAAAAAATTCGCCAGCTGGCGAACAAATAACAAATTTACAAAAATATATCAAAAAAATTTTGTAATTTGGTGCTTGAATATTGGTGCTTCCACTGCTGCGCGATGGCGTAAGGGTGAAAAGAGCTGGGGTAAGAGCCCACAATTGGATTGCGAAAGCAATCCAAGTTGCAAAACCTTGGTTGGTGCAAGTCAGGTGGGTCCGCGTTATCATCAAGTGAGCTTCAACACGATGCCTGCGGATCCTGACGCTTAGATAGATAATTGCCGTTTCTCATTCTAAAAAAAATGAGAAAGACAGAACTCGGCTTATTGTTTACTCAAGGTTTTTTGTTATAAAGAGATACACTTCGATTCAATGCAAATATACTTTATACCAATGTTTAGTATCCAAAAAATACGCATCCTTTTTACTTTAATAGTTCATATTCAAATAATTTTGGTTGAATAACGGTTTCGTAATATTTTGCCAATTTTGTTTTTAAACTATTGATCGCCGTATTTAGCTCTGGATAATCATAAATCCATTCGTCATTATCGTTCTTTTGTCGAGTGTTGAGCTCCTCGTTAATTTGATATGTGCCGTAAGTGTATTTCTTGTTATAGTTTTTTGTGGTTTTAGCTTTTGTTAATACATCATAAAAAGTATCCAACAGCTCTAGTTCTTCTTTAGTGAGCTTATATAATTTAACTTTTTCGTCTGCTAGAGTTCCTTTATCGAAACAGAGCTCATTTTTGTAAAATCGGCCGTCGCTCCCATCGAAACTGCGACAGTGATTGCGCTGACTTAAACAACCGAATACAAAACAAGATTTTAAAAAATTACTATCTTTCAAAAAATTAAGTAGCTTTTTGGCTCCGAGGCAGGGATTCGAACCCCGGTTACCAGGACCAAAACCTGATGTCCTACCACTAGACGACCTCGGAATATAACTAATTATATCCAAATTTTATATTTTTTCAATGAGCTACCTTAATCGGAATCTAGATACATCATATTATTTTTTTAGTTATTTTTGTGTATCATATAATTATGCAATCAAAAAAACTCAACAACATTCAAAATACTGGCTTTATCGGAATTTTAATTTTAATAATAATTATCTTTTTTATATCACTCGGATCGTATTTTTATATACAATTTAAAACCGTTCCCTGTAATCGTACTATATATTATGACATTGGTAAGATAGACTCCAAATTTAATATTTCAAAACAAGACACTCTTGAAAATATTAAAATAGCGGAAAAATTATGGGAAGATGCTGTAGAAAAAAATCTTTTTGAATTCAAACAAGGAGCTGATTTCAAGATCAATTTAATATACGATGAACGACAAGCTCAAGCCGATGCTACAAGAGACAAAATCTCATCCACTGAAACATCTATAGGTAATTTAAAGAACCTTCAACAACAATATAATAAGATGGAAGAAATATATCAAAAAAAAGTAACTGAATACGAAAAAGATGTCGCTTATTGGAATTCTCAAGGAGGAGCTCCGGAGCATGAATTTAATCGCTTGGAAACACAAAGAAATGAAATAAACACTTCAGCAAAACAATTAAATAACCTTGGCAGAAACATTAATAATCTAGCAAAGGAATTAAATGTAGATATAGATGAAATAAATTCAAAAGCTGGAAAAACTTATGAAAAGGGAGTTTATGATAAAGATATAATCAATATATTCGAATTTGAAAACAGCGATGATCTAATCTTGACTCTAGCTCATGAATTTGGACATGCTCTAGGTATTGACCATCTTGAAAATGAAGATGCGCTAATGCATTTTTTATTAAATGATAAAAATTCAAAAGAAGTAAAAATTTCCCAAGCAGATAAAAATGCTCTTTCTGAATTGTGCGAGGTCAATTACTTATCTTTTGATTTTTATAAACTAAAAGATGCATTGTTAAATTTATAATTTTTTTCAGATAGTTACTTTCTACAATCAACTACAAAACTAGTTTATAACTGATTTTAGATACAACCCCGTGATGCTTTTTTTATTTGAAATTATATCTTTTGGAGTACCCACTGCGACAATTTCCCCTCCCGCTTCTCCCCCTTTTGGACCTAAATCAATGATCCAATCAGCGGATTTGATGATATCTAAATTATGTTCAATAACCAATACGGAATTGCCCTTATCCACCAATGCCTGAAGAACCAAAAGCAGTTTTTGAATATCTTCAAAATGAAGTCCGGTTGTTGGCTCATCCAAAATATATAATGTTTTTCCGGTAGATGTTCTGGAAAGTTCCGAAGCAAGTTTGATTCTTTGGGCTTCACCACCTGAGAGATTGGTTGCGCTTTGTCCAAGTTTTAGATATCCTAACCCCACTTTAGATAAGACATTCAATTTATTAGTAATATCTTTATTTTCAATAAAAAACTTTCTCGCCTCATCAATAGTCATATCAAGAACATTGGAGATATTTTTACCTTGAAATAAGATAGACAACACTTCTTGAGAATATCTAGCTCCATGACAATGCTGACATTTAACATAAACATCGTGCAGAAAATTCATATCAATTTTAATCACCCCATCTCCCTTGCAATGTTCACAACGTCCACCTTTTAGATTAAAAGAAAACTTTGAAGCATCAAGTTTTGAAAGTTTCGCTTCTGGCAATTCTGCAAACAAGTCTCTTATCGAGGTAAAAACCCCTGTAAAGGTTGCCGGATTAGATCTGGGAGTGCGACCAATAGGAGATTGATCGATATTGATAACTTTATCAATATTATGGATTCCTTCTATCCTGTCATGTTCGGCGGGTTCGCTATGAGCTCGATGTAATTTTTTCGCTAAAGATTTAGCTAAAATTTCATTTATCAATGTTGATTTGCCCGATCCAGAGACTCCAGTTACACAAATCATTTTTTCAAGAGGTATTTCAACGTTGATATTTTTCAAATTAAAAGCTCTGGCTCCGTAAATAATTATCTTTTCTGTTTTTTTTGTTCGTAATTTTTTCGGTATTAGAATTGACTTTTTACCTGATAAATACTGTCCTGTTATGCTTTTAGGATTGTTTATAAGTTGTCTAGGAGTACCTTCAGCTATAATCTTTCCTCCCAAATCTCCAGCGCCGGGCCCTACATCAATCATATGGTCTGCTGCCAACATTGTGTCTTTATCGTGCTCTACAACAATAATTGTATTGCCAAGACTTTTGAGACGATTGATTGCATCTAATAATTTTTTGTGATCAGATGGGTGAAGACCTATAGAAGGTTCATCTAAAATATATACAATGCCTGAAAGACCTGAACCGAGCTGCGTAGCCAATCTTATTCTCTGTGCCTCTCCTCCAGCAAGAGTGGTAGCAGATCGATCAAGTGTCAGATACTCGACTCCGACATTTTCAAGAAATGTAATACGCGACATTATTTCTGAAATTATCGGTCCCGTGACTTTATCTTTCAATAAATCTTCCTTTTTTAGATATTGAGAAAAATATTTTTTTATCTCTGTAATAGTTTTTTTTGTAACTTCTACAATATTCTTGTCATCTAACTTTACGGCAAGAACTTCTGGCTTTAATCGCATTCCTTGACAGGTAGGACAAATTTGTTCTTCCATATATTTTTCTATTTCATTTCTTAAATATTCAGAGTCAGTTTCTCGAAATCTTCTTTCTAAGTTAGGAATTACACCCTCAAAATTTAGAGATTTTTTTAAATTTATATCTCCATACAAAATAATTTTTAAATTTTCCGTGCTAAGATTTACCACAGGAATATCTAAAGAAAAATTATACTTTTTGCTAAGCAAATTTAAAATTTTTTGGTACCATTGAGTATTGCTCGTAGTTCTACTCCAAGGGCGAATCGCTCCCTCGCTAATTGTTAGTTTGGGATTCGGCATTACCAGATCAGGATTAATTTCCAATCGCACTCCCAATCCTTGACAGTCAGGGCAAGCACCTTCAGGATTATTAAAAGAAAAAAAACTTGGCTCAATATTTGGAAGACTTATTTTACAATTTGAACAAAAATTCAGCTTTGAATACAATATTTCTTCTTCTTTTGTAATATCAAAAACCAATACAATACCATGCCCCAACTCAAGACCTGTTTTCAAATCCTTTTCAAGACAATTTTCAAATTTTTTTGGATCAAAATTTTTAGTTAAATCATATTTGTTTATAATAAGTTCAATCGTGTGAGCTTTACTCTTGTCTAATTCAAGTTTAAGCGCCTCATCAAGACTAATCTCAATTCCATCTAATCTAATTTTTAAATAATTTAGTTTGCTTAATTGACTTAGAGTATATTTATGTTCTCCTTTTTTGTTTGTGATGATTGGAACGATCAAGTTGAATTTGATCATCTTATCTTTTTTTACTCTGGTAATTAAAGTATTCAAAATTTCTACAGTTGATTCTGAATGCATTGGGTTGTTACATTTTGGACAGTAAAGTATTCCTTTTTTTGCGAACAAAAGCCGTAAAAAATCATAAATTTCCGTCATAGTTCCAACCGTTGAACGAGGATTTCTCCCTGCAGATTTTTGATCTATGGAAATAGCGGGAGCAAGACCTTCAATATAGTCAAAATCAGGTTTTTCAAGAACTCCTAAAAATTGACGCGCGTAGCTAGATAATGATTCAACATATCGCCTTTGACCTTCGGCAAATATTGTATCAAAAGCTAGCGAACTTTTCCCAGAACCGGACAGTCCTGTGATTACGGTTAGCTTTTCCTTAGGAATTTCTACTGAAATATTTTTAAGATTATTGACTCTTGCTCCAACAATTTTTATGTTTTGCATATTTATTTAATAATTTTTAGTCACTAAACAGATGAAATTGTATCATAATTTGTCAAGTCTAGCAAGGGTTAGATGTATTACTATTATGGCTGTTAATAACATTATCAATCCGACCGAAAGTTTACCGAATATTGCAAATTTATTCTAATAACTGATGTACTTTGTAATTTGCGAAAAGCTTGATAATATGCTTAAGATAGATTATCTCTATTAAACATAAAAAGGGAGGCAATTATGAATAAATCTAACGAACTTATGGAATCAAGTACGGGGACTACCGTGGGAATAAATGTCGTATTGTCTGGAACATTAAAAGACGTAAACGATATTGTTATTTTAGGTAGAGTGGAAGGAGAAGTAATCTCCGATAAAAATGTATTCATAGGAGATAGCGCGTCAATAAAAGGACCTGTTACAGCGCAAACAGTAACAGTATCTGGCAAAATTAACGGATCCATAACAGCGACAGATAGACTTGAACTTACTCCAACAGGAAAAATTTTTGGCTCTATATCAACAAAAGATTTAATAATCCAATCTGGGGCAACTTTTGTAGGAAAGTGCGAAATGACTAATGTCGAAGATGAAGACGCAAAAGGACAACCATCAAAAAAAGATAAAACAACAGTTGAGAACGACCAAGACAACAAAGAAGAAAAAAAAGAAGAAACTAAGCCGTCGTATGAAGTTGAAGAATAATATTATTAATATTTTATGTATTTTTATATCTTTGAACAGCCGAAATCAATTAGTGGCGCAAAACAGCATACAAAAATTAAAGATTACTTATCTTCAATAGGAATACCCGGCCAATATAATACCGCTTCGCCCGCAAGGAGCGCCGAAGAAATTACTACAATGGGACTTGAAAGAGGCTTTAATACTATTGTGGCAGTTGGATCTGACCATATTGTAAATAAAATTGCCAAAGTAGTGTCAGCTTCGGATAAAGCCGTTCTTGGAGTAATCCCTACGGATGAAAATCAAAGCATATCCAGATTAATAAATACAAAAAGTTGGAAAGATGCCTGTGATTCACTAAAACAACGTTTTTTAACCACCACAAAATTGATGTATCTTCCTCCAAATAAATTTTTTATTACCGATGCTCAAATATACAGCCAAGGAGAAAACTTAACCACCCTAGTCCTTGATAGCAGATGTCAGATTCAATTCAATTTTACCCAAATTATTATCCATCCGGGTATGACGATCGAAATAACAGACAATAACTATCGCAGAAATGTTATCACAAAAGGAATCAATTGGCTTTTAGGAAAAGAAATAAAACCAAACGCATATTCGATATTTCATGCAAAAAAATTTTCAATAACAAGCAAAAAATCTCTTTTTGTCTTAGTAAATCGTGAAATTGTGGCTAAATCTCCTTTTTCGATGGAGATAAAAGAAAAAAGCTTGAAAATTATTACAATTCGTAGTATGATTACATTAAATCAAGAAAAGGAGAACAAATCCTACGAGAACAAACAAGAATAAATCATGAGATATATGCAGACCCGATAAGACTTATTAGTCAAGAAGGAAAATCTTATGGAATTGTTAGTTTGGATCAGGCGCGATTTTTGGCACAGGAATATGATTTGGATTTGATAGAAATTAACGCAAACACAAATCCTCATGTATGCAAATTAATAAATTACGATAAATACAGATTTGAGCAAGAAAAAAAAGCCAAGCTCCAAAAAGCAAATAGCAAAACTTCGGAACTCAAAGAGATAAAATTATCTTATAAGATAGATGAGCATGACTTCAACTTCAAGGTCAAAAAAGCGATTAAATTTCTTAAAGATGGAGACAAGGTAAAAGCAGGGATGCGATTGATAGGTAGAGAAAATATATTTAACGACAGGGCAATAGAAATCATCAACAGATTTAAAGACGCGATAGGAGGAGAATTTGAGTCACCTCCAAATAAGTTAGGAAATAATCTATATTCAATAATAAAAAAAGCAAAATGAAATTAAAAACCAATAAATCAACTAAAAAAAGAATCACGGCTGTAACAAAACGGGGTATTTTAATGCGTTCAAAAATGTCAGCCCAACATCTTTGCCCCGGCAAATCAAAACGAACAAAACAAAATCGAATGAAAAATACACCAATTGAAAAAAACGATTTAAAAAGAATCAAAAAACTTATACCCTACCTATAAAGGAATATTATGGCAAGAATCAAGCGAGGAAAAACAGTTCGAAAAAAACACAAAAAACTTTTGGCTCTTACAAAGGGATACCGTCATGGACGAAAAAATTTAATTAGAAGAGCCAAAGAAGCTATGCTAAAAGCGGGTGTCTATTCTTATAGAGATCGAAAAGTTCGAGCTAGAAATAAACGTTCAGAATGGATTGTTACTATAAATGCAGCCGTACGAAAACACGGAATTAGTTATAGCAACTTTATTCAAGCACTTAATAAATCGGAACTAAAATTAGATAGAAAATCTCTTGCCACTTTAGCAAAAAACGAACCAGAAAAATTTGAAACAATACTAAAAAGAGTTAAGGCCTAAAGGGCAGTTAACTCAGCGGTAGAGTGCTTCCATCACAAGGAAGAAGTCAGAGGTTCAAATCCTCTACTGCCCACCAGCGAAGAAAAAACTTACGAAGTAATTTTTTTTAAGCCCATGAATGAGCGAAGCGAAATTCAAGGATTATGAAAGTAGGAAGAAAAAACTTACGAAGTAATTTTTTTTAAGCCCATCTCACTTGTTATTATATATATCTCCACTTATCGCTTGTTGCAATTATTTATTTTGTTATAATATTGTTAGATGCAAAAGTTTAAGTATCCTTTTTTTGCGATTGGCAATCTTTTAATAAGCTTGATAATGTTTTTATCACTTGCCAATCGTCAAGTTATTACCTTAAGTGCGCTATTGACAGTGTCACTTTTGTTTATTTTGGGAATATCAGGACTTTTTTATATTATAAAATATAAAAACAACTTGGCAGAAGAAATTCCTGAATCATTGATTTCTTGGTACGATCTTATAAAATTTGTAGATATTCTACTAATTATCGCATTTGTGGTTAGAATATATATATTCCAACCATACATTGTTGAGGGAAAATCAATGGAACCTGCTTTTTCAGGCAATGAATTTTTGCTTGTAGATAGATTGTCTTATCGGATCCACAAACCAAACCGTGGAGATATTGTGATATTTCATCCCAAACTCAATGGAAGAATAAGTGAATTAAGCTATATAAAAAGGATTATAGGGTTACCTGGAGAAACAGTTAAGATATCTTTTGGCAAAGTCTATATTAATAATAAAATTATAAACGAGCCATACTTGAATGGAATAAATACCACCACAGAAGATCCCCAAAGCTTATCTCAAGAGACTGCATTGAAAGAAAATGAATTCTTCGTAATGGGAGATAATCGTTCGAATTCTTCGGATTCTAGAATAATCGGACCTGTGGACTTTTCGGAATTTGTAGGAAGAGCAATGGTTGTCTTATATCCATTTGATAAAATTGGTGTTATCAATCATTGATTGATTCTTTTTAGGATTACATCTTTTAATTTATCAAGATTGTATCCTGTTTTTGCTGAAACCGATATTTGCTCAAATTTATCCAAATACGCAAACCTTTGAAAAAAACTTTGTTTTATCAAATCACTTTTATTAAAAACTATCTGCAAAGGAACATTTGCATGGTGAATTATTTGAGCCAGATGCACATCTTGTCTGGTAGCGCCCTCTACGGCATCAACAACCAAAAGAACCAGTTTGGCGTCTTTGATGCTACCGATAGCATGCTCTGCTCCAAATTTTTCAATACCAACCTTGATTTTTCCTCTCTTTCTGATTCCTGGAGTATCAAGAAGACAAAAAGATATTTTTTGTTTTTTTAAATATATTGGAATAATATCACGCGTTGTCCCAGGAATATCGCTAGTTATCAATCTTTCTTCCTCAATTAAACCATTGATTAAACTCGATTTGCCTACGTTGGGTCTTCCGAACAGCGCAATCTTCGGAGCAGTCTCATCTTTATTAATCTTTGAGGGCAATGTTTGTAAAATTTTTTCTTCGATTTCAAAAATATTTCTGCCTGACAATGTGGAGACTGTCAAGGGATTTTTGATTATCCAATTAATCCACAAATCATTTGGTTTGACCTGTTGTGTGTCAATTTTATTCAATATCAAAATTATTGGTTTATTTAGCTTATTCAATAATTTAGCAATTTTAATACACAAATCGCTTGGCTTGATTCTTCCATTTACTAAAAACAAAAATAGGTCTGTGTCATTAAAAATATCATTTAATTTACCTTGAACTTTCATAGCTATCAAATCTGATTTTTTCTCGATTATGCCCGCAGTATCTGTTAGCTGATATTTATTTTGACCAATTTGACATATTCCGCTTACTGCATCCCTTGTAGTCCCCGCTTCAAAAGCAGTTATCGCTAATTTTTTGCCCATCAAACGATTAAAAAGAGATGACTTGCCTACATTTGATTCTCCAACAATGGTTATCTTTTTCATAATAAAATTTTACCTGAAATATTCTGGTTAATCAATCCTTAACACTCCTTTAGAAACGTTTTAAAACAGCCAACGGAGAAAAAAATTTTACAAAAAATAAAAAAACATATTATGCTATACTCGAAACAAATGCAATACGCAGAGATAATTATAAATAGAGCCAATCTACCCCTTTTGACATATAAGATTGATCCGATTCAACTACTAAAAATTCAAAAATACACTTTAGTAAAAGTTCCCTTAGGTAATACTTACCAATGGGGAATCGTGCTTGATTTAAAAAAAACTTCTGGAAAAATATCAAAAGAAAAATTAAAGACCATAAAAAATATATACCCAGATATTAAGTTTTCACAGGTTCATATTGATTTTTGTAATTGGATGGCAAAAAATTTTTTATGTAGCTTAAATGAATCCTTGTTTTCTCTCCTGCCACTTCCTATATCTGTAAAAAAATTGAGTAGTAATTTGTTTGATTATGAATCATCAAAGCATTCAAAACATATGCTTAATCTGGTAACCACCCAGAAAGACTTGGAATCAAATGTGTTAAATATTATAAAAAAAACAAAATCCAATGTTCGTCTTATCATCCCCAATCTAGAAAAATCCGATCAGTGGAAAGAAAAAATAATTCAAAAACTTGGAATCCAATCACTCATCTTAACAAGTGAAAAAAATCCAACTTCTCGCGTAAAAATCTGGCAAGACTATTTAAAAAAAAGCGCGAAAGTGATAATCGGAGGGAGAAATCTTGGACTTCTAGCACCACTAAAAGATGAACTTTGGCTTGTTGTCGATCCTGATAATTTTGCTTATAAAAACGACCAAAATCCCAAATTTCATCTTTCAAATATTCTTTGTTACTGGGATCAAAAAGCAAGAATTATTACTCTAAACTACTTCAATTTTAACTGCAAAATAAAAAAAGCAAATTTTCAATTTTTAACTTCAAATTCAATGACATTTGATCCCGTAAAAACAAAAATGGTTTCAAGCAATGAAATTACAAAACATTTGTCATCAGACATACTCTATTCAAATAGTATAATAGTTTTACCAAAATCGGAATTTCAAAATTATTTGTATTGTGATAATTGTAATAGCATAATTTTTTCTGATTGTTGTCACAAAAAAATAATATTAGAAAACAAAAAACTCTTTTGTCTAAACTGTAAAAAGATCTCTAAATCAGACAATTGTCTTGTGTGCAAAAAAAAATCAATACTAAAACAAGGGTTTCTTTTGGAAAAAATAAAAAAATATATATCTCGACCTCATACTATTGTAAGCGATAAAGATATTTTGCCCGAAAGAAGTTTTGATCAAATTATTTATATTGGATTTGATTTTCTGCTTGACTCTGCTTCAATTTTCTCTATTGATGAATATTTTAAGATTATTATCAATTCAGCTCAAAGAAGTCCAAAAACTATCATATATTCAAACATAAACAATCCATTTTTGTCTGATGCTCTTTCAAGTGGAAAAATACACTCAGTTGCAAAATTTTTGCATAATTATGCTAAATCAATTCGTCAAAATCCATATTTTAAAATTTTAAAAATTTCATTTAATGAAAGGCGAAACAAATACTACCAGATGATTCTTAAATTAATTAAAGAAAAAAAATATTTAGAAGTTATAAGTAGCGATAGTGACGATATTGAAGTAAAAGAACTATTTATTATCCTAAAAACAGAAGATTGGTTATGGCTAAGTGACCTTTATCACAAAAAAATCTCGGATATTTTAAAAAAAACCAAACCAAGCATAGACATTGACCCTTATAAAATAGTATGATAAGTTTATATATTATGAAATATCCTATCGTAACAGTGCCTGATCCTGTTTTAAGAGAAAAATGTAAACCAGTTGATCTTAAAAAAGACAGAAAACAAATAGAACAATTAATAGGTTCCATGATCGAGGCAATGCGAAATCATGATGGAATCGGACTCTCCGCCCCCCAACTTGGAAAACTTTTAAATATCATTGTTGCAGAATACAAACCAGAAGAAATTGACGATTTCGATCCTCCTTTTGATCTGCAAATATTGATAAATCCTCGAATAATTACAAAATCCAAAGAAACCAATATTTATGTAGAGGGTTGCCTTTCTTTACCTAATCTTGAAATAGAAATAGAAAGGCCGGCTGATATTATCATTGAATATCAAGATCTAAATGGAAAAACAATCAGAAAAGAAGCTACAGGACTTTTAAGTCGTGTAATACAACATGAAGCTGATCATCTTGAAGGAATTTTGTTTACAGATCATTTGCCTCAAAAATACATAAATCAAAATATGGAAGAATTAAAAAAGATAAAGTTTGGCTTTATTTCTAGTAGCAATATAGCAATTCCCCTACTTGAAAAGATAGCCGACTCTAGTCTTAGACCTGACTTAATAATCACTGAATCTGCAAAGCCGGCAGGTAGAGGTCTTCGTATCACGTCGAATCCCTTAGCAGATTTTGCTACTAATTTAGATTTGCCCGTACTAGAAACAGATAGTAAAGACACAACATTAAAAATACTGGAAAAATACAAGCTTGATGCTTGTCTTGTCTTTGCATTTGGTCAAATTTTGCCCCAACAAGCAATTGACGCAGTAAAATATGGAATTTATAATGTTCATCCCTCTCTTTTACCAAAACTTAGAGGCGCAACGCCTATTCAATCTGCTCTTTTGGATGACCTAAACCAAACAGGTATTAGTTTGATAAAAATAGATACAAAAGTCGACAGTGGAGATTTAATCGCTCAAGTGCCCCTAGCTATAAATAAAAATGATCACTGTAGGGATCTTTGGGATAAGGTAGGAAAAAAAACAGCAGAATTTATCCCAAACGCTTATGTTAGAGCTCTAACAGGACAAATCATAGCGAGTAAACAAAATGAAAACGAAGCTACTTATACAAAAAAAATTGAGGATACTGATCTTAATATCAAGCCGTCTCAAGATCCTCAAAAAATCTATCGTTTAATTAAAGCTTCAAATTGTTCAAAAAGACCATATGTGTTCATAAAGGGTCGAAGAATAATATTTGACCAAGCAGAGTTTAACGGGAAAGAAGTAATCTTGAAGTATATACAAATTGAAGGTAAAAAAGTATCAGAGCCCAACTCTCTTGATGATAACATACTCAAGGACTTGCAAAATTATCATAAATTGATAAAATGTAATTAATAAACTTAAATCAAGTTTTGCAATTTACAAGGAGACAAATGCTGAAAATTAGATTAACCAGAGTCGGAAAGAAAAACAAACCCCTTTACCGAATAATAGTTACAGAACATACAAATGCCGCAAAAGGCAAATATTTAGAAATAATTGGTCATTACAATCCAACTACAAAATTATTTTTCGTAAATAAAGATAAAGCTTTGAAATGGATGGATCAAGGAGCTAAGCCATCAAATACAGTGGCTCGTTTTTTTGAACAAAACAAGCTAAAACACAAATCAATAGAGTTTAAAAAATTCAAAAAAGCTCCGAAATCAAAAAAAGAAGAATCCGAAAAACCAATCAATCAAATACAAGCCAAAGCCAATTCTCAAGACACGCAAATAAATGAAATAGATAAAACAGAGCCCAAAGAAAATATTGATGAAAATATAAAAGAAAATTCAAAAAATATAAATTTAGAAAACAACTCTGAAGACAAATAATAAAAAGTAATAATTAAATAGGAGGTCTGTATGGAATCAGATCAAAAGTTCGTAGAAATGATAGTTAAGGAAATAGTCGAAGACCCAAGCAAAGTCAAAACAGAAAGAACAATAGACGAAATGGGAGTTCTTATCACTCTTTCAGTTGAACCAAACGATATGGGCAAAATTATTGGAAAAGATGGTCGCACAGCCAAAGCGATCAGAACGCTTCTTCGTGTCATTGGTGCAAAAAACAACGCAAGAGTAAATCTAAAAATTTCTGAACCTGAAAATGGAAACGAAGCAACAAAAAAAGAATTGAAACAATCTAACGAAGAAGAAAATACAACTGAAGTAATATAAATTAAATAAGAAAATAAAAAAATCGCCTGACTTCAAGGCGATTTTTTTATTTGTATAGATTGATGTAGCTATGCTATTATATATAAGTACAAGTATTTATTTAAAAATAACACAATAAATTATGAAAAGCGCAAAATATAACCTTATGTTAAAAATCTATTTTGGTATGTTATTTATGGCAATTATTGCCATAATAACTATTTTTCCAAAATATAAAGCTGAAAATCCCCAATTAAAATATACAAATTTGGAAATTCAAACTTTGCTTACAGATGGGGATAAGTCCAATTATATAGCATTTGATAAAGCTTCTAATAATCTACCAGAAACGGCTTATGATCTTGGAGATATATCATTTTGGGGAACAAATTTCGGCACTGCAGGATTTACAGACGCTGAATATAACTATTTAAAAAAAGCAAATATTAAAACAATACGTTATGATTTGAGCTGGAATACTTTTCAACCAAGATCAGAAATAAAATATGATTTATATAATTTAAGAAAAAATATAAAAAAATTAAGGTGTGAGGGAATTGAAGAAGAAATTGAAAAATGGCAATGCAACAACAACAATAACAAGCACAAATTTAATATTATCGCCACGATAAACGATTTTTCTGGTGCTTATAACGGCTACCACACATCGTTAGTACCTGCAAATAAATCAATAGATTATGATTCAAGTGATAAAATGGCAGGTGAAAAAGTGACTTTTACGGATACTGAAAATATTCAACAATTAGACTATGGATCTGAAGAATATCCATTGATTTTATCACCCGCTCTCCAGCCAGAGATGCCGATTGTTGTAATGCCTGAAATAGATGGGCAGGTACCAACTACTCTAATTGAAAACGAAATAGATACTATTTATGAAAAAGTAAATGGACAAGTTACAGTCGATAAACCGTTTGTGTACAATACAATAAATAAACCAATTTTACCCGGAGCTAATGAAGAAGTTACAATAATGGTAGATGAAGGAAACAATAACAGTTATGAAATACAAGAAGAATGGACAAAAGTAGAAAATATTCCGATTGACAATCCCGAATGGTGTAAAAATAATAAACTTCCAAATGAAACAATAGATCAATGTATTTTAAATAGAAAAGTATATATGTCGGAAAGAGCTGGAATGTTTAGATTCCCCAATCATACTATAGATCCAGTTCCAGGCTTTGAAATCTTCAAATACTGCGAACAGAAAGATAACTGTAAGGTAGAAATAAAGGCCAAATATACATACATAGGAGACGCAAATAATAAGCCCTATGCTCACAATAAAGATTATTATATAGATTGGAAAAATGGAACAATTACCAGAAAAGTGGGTAATATCTCTGGAGGCATTGACAGTCTTGATCTTAATCAATGGACGGCTAGAAATAATTGGCAATCTACTTTTGAAAACGGGAAATTAAAAGTATCTTTTAACGAAACAGATGATGAAAAAGGAAACTATATCTATCAAACACTTCAAGATACCACACCTGACGTCCAGAACGATGAAGATTTTGTTCTTGCCTTAAATATAAATGATGTTCCATCAGGAGATTATAACGCTGGAATTATGATAATGCAAGATGATAATAATTGGTTCAGATTTACAGCAAACCGTTGGTACACAGGTCCCAACCAAACAGTTCCCACTTATAGACCTCAATTAACACAGACAATAAATGGTACTACAACGACTCTTGGAAATGCACTGGAATATGGAGATGGATGCTCACTTCCAACATGGGTAGTAATAAAAAGACAAAATGGAATTTGGTATCCATATATCGGGAGCGAAAATGACCCACTGGTAATTGATGGTACTTGCAATATAAAAAATAATGATAAATATATTGAAATTGGAAATGGACCAAATACACGCAGAGATAACGATTCTAAAACTATAGTGCAAGATCAATCAATAAACTTCTCTGGAAATCCAAAAACTCTAAAAATCGGGATTTCAATAACAAAGGGAGATAATATTTCAATTGATCAATTTAAAGTTATTAAACCGGATATGTTAAAAAACGTAAGAGTCTTCTATAATTATTTAAATACAGATGCAATAAGAAACTATGTACAAGGACTTGTTTTAGAATTCAAAGATTACATAAAATATTGGGAGACATGGAACGAACCAGATGGACGAGCATTTGAGACACTTGCAGATATGGAATTAACTGCAGTAATTTCTAGAGAAATGAGCAAAGCAATAAAAGAAAAAGATCCTGAAGCAATGGTGACAACACCGGGAATGAGTGATAGTGGAGCAAAACAAATAAAAACCGTTCTTGATGTTGCTGGAAACAATATCTTTGACCGTGTGGCTTGGCACCCTTATTATCAACAATGTATTGCTCCGGATGTGAAAACCAAAAAACAGATAAATGCTGAACCCACTAACTGGTTAGATGGGGTAAACAACGACTACAATAACAATATCTATACTGGATCTACTTCAGAGTTCCCAAGATTACTTTCGCACTTTGGAGAAATTTCTACTATGGGAGGAGCATATGATTGCTCGGGAAATTCCAATGAGACCGCAGGATTCTTTAATACTAATTCCGTGCTACAAGCAGACTTCGGTACAAGACTTATTATAGAGGCAGGAAAGATTAATTTTTTGGAAAGCTTTCAATGGTGGCCTTTTGTAGATGAAAAAGAAATTGGAGATTATGAATTTACACCAGAAGGACCCAACGGTTATCACAGAGGTCTTTTGTACAAATATCCGCAAGGTTATATCAATAAAATTCAAAGAACAAAAATTCCTAATAGTGATAATGAATATGAAGTAAATCTTTGGCTAACAGATAAGAGTGCTAAACCATCCCCCGATTCAGTAGGTAAATATTTTAAAGAAGGAGAAAAAATTATCGTCAGTGAAATTCCAGATACTACCATCATCGATGATGACACAATAGAAAAAGCTGAAAATCTAAATGGAAGTTGGACACTACTTAATAAAGATTTAGATAATAATCAAGTAAAATTAACTTTTAAGATGAAGTTTTTGACAACAGATCAAAATGATTACTCAATAAGTCATAATAAAACTAAATTCGATATCGGTAACGTTCAAACATCTCCAGAAAAACCAATGTATTATGCTATGAGCAATCTGGCAAACAATAAAGGAATTATTATGGATTTGGTGAGCTATGATTCAAACAATAATCCTACTCCATCTGAAAAAAATTATACTTTAGATAAAATAAAATTATTTGTAAAAGATTTAGCAAATTTAAAAAATGTCAAAATATTTTCCTCATTAACTAATACCAGCTCTGAATCAACACCATTTAAAACTGCCGCAACTTATTATTATAAAGATGGAGATCAATATAAACAGAATTATAGTCAACCACAACTAATTGTAGACATTAAAACAAAAACTAAAAATCAAGAAAATGAATGGATCCCAAATCCTGACTTAAAATCAGAAAAATGGATGGTTACATATAATGGAGGTGATAAGTTTACAGTCTCCGGATCAATTTCCGAAAATCAGGGAATTGCTTCCATCGGACAACCTTTTACTTCTAATAATCAATTACTTACATTTACATTGCCCACTTATCCGCCAAGAGGATACCAAGTAGGCGAATACTTTACCTTTGAAACATTTGTGGGAGACGATTATTCTGAAATTGGAGACTGGACAAGATCAAATGAATCAGGCGAAGGAACTGTGGAAATAAATTTACCAGACAACCGAAAAGTAAGATACCTATATATTCAGTTTGAAAAAAATGGATCAGATCCTGTCTTAATTAGCGAAATAGAAGCATATGACCAAGGCCAGAATAATATTGCTCAAGAAAAATTATATCGTGCTGATGGATTTTCAAAAGATAAACCAACTACCGATACATCAAATCCTACCAATCCGGTATCTCCAACCAATCCGATAACTCCAACTCCAACTCTAACCACTACTATTCTAAATATGGTTTCTTTTCCCAAAATAGATTCATCTCAAAGCTTTGCATTTCTTGACCATATGGTAAAAAAAGAAGATGGAAAATCTCGCCTTTTTAAATACGACCCAGCTATTAGCAAAAATGATAAATATCTTAAATACAACATTGACACTGACGAACGATTTGGCAATCCTGATCCGGGTAAAGGTTATTGGATGCTTACAGAATCAAATGATGTTATAAATTCTTTACAATACGATCGAAGCAGTCAAGCAAATATTATTACTGAAATAAAACAAGGATGGAATCTACTCGGAAATCCATTTGATTCATCCTTGAGCTTATCTCAACTAAGATTTATTACAAACGACAGAGAATATACTTTTGATGAAGCTGTAAACACTGGATTGGTTGACAATTATGGATGGAGCTACGATCAAAATTATTCTAGTTCTTTCTACAATATAAACAGTAACATATGGGAGAATTCAAATTATAGGTTTGTTTCCAATGAATCAAAATGGGATGATAGGTATGTCACAGGAAGAGTAAATACGGTTGAGCCATGGCACGGATTTTGGTTTTATGTAAAAAACGATACTATAACACAAGTAAAATACATACAATAACTATCTAACAATATGAAAATTAATATCATTACTTTATTTCCTAATTTTTTTGACTCAACCCTTGATACATCTCTTTTGAAAAAAGCGATTGACAATAAGATCATTAAAATCAATTATGTAGATTTAAGACTGTTTGGTGAAGGAAAGCACAAGATTGTTGACGACACTCCGTTTGGAGGAGGTCCCGGACTAATAATGAAACCTGACATCGCTAAAAAAGCTCTTGATTCTGTAAGAGGTTATAAAATCATTATGAGCGCATCCGGTAAATTGATGAACCAAAAAATTGTTGATGAATTATCTCAAAAAACAGAAATTACTATTCTTTGTCCTCGCTACGAAGGATTTGATGAGCGAATTATAAATTTTGTAGATTTAGAGTTAAGTATAGGAAATTTTGTGTTAAGCGGAGGAGAAGTTCCCGCTCTTGCGCTAATTGATGCTCTCGCCCGCTTACAATCGGGATTTATGCACACAAACGAATCCATTAAAGATGAATCATTTCATATACAAAAGAATGGTAAATTTCTTGTAGAGTACCCCCAGTACACTAAGCCGGATATTTTTGAAAATATTAAAGTTCCCGATGTTCTGAAGCAAGGTAATCACCAAAAAATAAAATCTTTTAAAGATGAAGAAGCTTTAAAAAAAACCAAGAAGAATCGTCCGGATCTCCTGCTTTAAGCTTATTTATAGATCCCTTTTTTCATATTGTCTTTAATGATATTTAGATCCAAAAAGGATCTTTTTATATCCCTTATAGCCCTCACTTTTGAACCAGTTGAATTTTCCCAATTAACTGCAATTTCACCAATTTTTATGTTGTTTATCATGCAAATTGCTGTAATCTCTATATCAAATCCAAATCTATCAATAGTGATTTTATCAAATATTTTATTCGCTAGTTTGTTTTTAAATAATTTAAATCCGCACTGTGTATCGGTAATATTTATTTTCAATTGTTTTCTGATTAACCAATTTGATAATCTTGAAATAATTTTTCTTTGAATTGGTTGAATTCTTTTTGTTTCTTTATCGGGGAGCGATCTTGATCCATACAATACTCCAAATTTATCAGTTTTTTTCCAAAATTTTTTGATTTCTCGAATATTTGTAGAATTGTCCGCATCCATAAACAAAACCCACTGTCCTTGTGCTTTCTTTATTCCTGTCTTTGTAGCAAATCCTTTTCCCTTATTTCTGGCATAAGATACCAAATTTAGATTTTTTATTTTTCTTTTTAAATTTTCTACAATTTCGTTAGTATTGTCAGTAGAACCGTCAGATACTACAATAATCTCCCAAGAATAATTTTGAGCATTCAAGTAATTGTTTAAATCTAAAAGTGTTTCATTTATTCTTAAACTTTCATTGTATGCCGGTATAACTATTGACAAATTATATTTTTTCATTTTATTTTTTATACACAAACAACCCATGATTTATAATTTTTATAGGTTTCATTTTTTTGAATTTGCTCAAATCTTTATTCATTTCTAAGTCAGTAGCTCCTATTACAAAATAGCCAGAATTATTAACATTTTCATTGGTTATTGGTATATACTTTATATTATAAAAGTCACATATAGTTTTGTTTGCGATAAAGGAACCAAAGTATATATTGTCAATATTATTATCCTTTTGATATTGTGCCAAAGCATACAAATTTTGACCCCAGTCCAGATTAGAATCAACTAAATATTTTGATCCATTGTCAAGCGACCCAATTATTTCACTAAAAAATGTCATATAGTTTCCATTGGCTCTAACTGAACTCAAACAATAAATAGCTAAAAGCGATCCTACGGCAATATTTTTCCATTTTATCTTTATTTCAGCTAGTGCGTACGAGACAAGATACAATAATATCGGATAAATTGGCATAAGATGTCTAATCCCAAGATTTGTTTTGCTAAAAACTGCAAAAACAATATAAGTGATCATACCTAACCAAAGAATCTTTTTTTCAAAATCTAATTTTTTAAAATAATTTTTTTGAAAAAACGCAACAATCAAAATCAATATAAGACTTATTGAATTTTTCAAAATAAATGCTAATGGAAAATAATACCACCAACCACTTTTGCTACTTTGTCCAAGTAAATAACTACTGTGTCCGACAGTTGTATGTACTATTACGTGAATTAACCCCTTGAAATATAATGCGGGAATTAGTAAATATCTAAAAATGTTATTAACAATATTCAAATATGGTTCTTTAGCAAAAATATATGTAGCATTATAAATCTGTTCTGAAGGAACAAATACTGGGGCAATAATTGTTTTACCAAATAAATAAACAAAAAAAATCAAGAAATATCCCGTTATTAGAGATATAAAAAGAAATTTCAACGATACTTTTTTATCAAACCAATACTTATAAATAAAATAAAAAAATACAAAAAATACAAAAAATATCAAAGAAGTATATTTTGATAAAGCCATAAGTCCTAAAGACAACCCCCATAAAATCGCGTAATTATTGTTTTGGTTTCTAAGCAATTTATAAAATAATATTAAAGCTAAAAATGAGCTTCCCGCAATAGCTATATCTGTAGTCACTAAATACCCATACCCTAAAAATTGTGGACAAAAAGAACTTAACACCAAAAAAATCATTCCAGCTTTGTTGTGTTGTTTTTTTATTAGATAATAAAATATACTAAAAATCATAAAAATTGTTATTGCGGATAACATTACCCTACCGCTGAACAAAATTAATCTCGGATTCTCTGCTTGTAAAAATAGTAAATCTTCTCCCAGTTTTCTATCATTTATCCAATTATCATAATAAAAAATATTTGATTTTTTCCAAAGAGTTTCTTCGATATTTTGATTTGGAGCAATTATTTTCCATGGAATTGCAGCAAGTATTTTTACCAACACAGGATGCTCTGGGTTTACTCTAAAATCTCTTTTTTGAATATAAGTATATCCTGCTGGTAAATGAACAATTTCGTCAAAAGTAACAGAAAGATTCCAAGATTGCCATAATAAACTAAAGGCGATCCATACGAATAAGAGCATTGAAATCATCAAATAATAATTTTTTTTAAACATGACGATCTTCGGCTATCGTGATTGCCTTTTTCGGAGTTACATTAAATTTATTTAAATATTTTCCAAGCATCAATCGTGTTTGAGAATCAATAGCGGGCATTGCCCCAAATATTACATTCGTGAAAGTAATCAAAAGTGGTGTTGCAATCCATTCAATTAGTAATTGCCATTTGCCAAGTTTACTAGTTTTCGGAATTGGAGGCATTATAAGAGTAGCGATTGTCAAAGTCACCACCATTCCCAAAACAGCTATAGTTAGAATTCTTGAATAAAATAAAGGAAAGTTATATGCAAATAAATCCTGTGGATTACGATGAACCCACACTGGAACCCAAGCGACAAAAGCTAATAATATTGATGTAGTTGACCATGAAAAATTTCCTTCAAACAATCTATAAATTTCATATATTTTTTTCCATAGTGATATTTTTTTATGTTTCAAGCTATGAATTACCACAAATGGAAAATCCGAAACGCCCCAAGCCCATCTTCTTTTTTGCAAATATTGTTGCTTAACTGTATCCCAAAATGTATGAGACAAAACCGCATCTTGATAAATCGGAACGTGAATAGGAATTACATGATGATTTCCTTCAAAAACAAACCAACTTCGCCAATATTGATGACCGTCTTCAACTATTGTTTTTGTTGACCAAAAATCAGTTTTTATTAAAGCTGAAAGGGGTTGCGCATGAGAAGCAAAGTTACGTAATCTATATTCTCTTGTTGATTCTATCATCTGCCAAAAAGAAGATCCAAGAGCTATTATTCTCATTGCGATAGGCACTTCCCAAATATTATTAAAAAACATAGGAAGTGGCTGAAAACTACAAAGCTCTCTATTTGGTTCTGCTAAATATTTATATGTAAGACAGGCGAGGTATCTTTTATCTACTCTATGATCAGCATCAAGAGTTGTAACAATAATGTTCTCTGGTTTGATCTTTAATTGATTAATTTTTTTCAGAGCTTGTCGAGCGGAATATGTAATATTTCCACCCTTACCTATCACTTCTTGGGGAATATCTTTTGGATGCTCAAATGACCATACTGCAAAAAATTGATCTTTGTATTTTTTTATCAAATATTGAGCATTTTTCGTGCCTTTTTGATGATCTCGCTCTTCTGTAGCAATAACCAAAATCACTTTTTTCAAATCATACAAAGAATTTTTTAATGCTTGAATCGACTGCTCTAATGTTAAAAGCTCTTCTTTGTAGGTGGCGATAATGATCAAATGATATACTTGATCGTATTCGTTTGAAAAATCATTTTTTAGCATTTCTCGCCAATTTTGAACAATCTCTCTTCTGTAATCAAGATACCCCGCAATCAAATGACCCGACATAGTAAGAGATTTGAAAACCCAATGAATAGCAAATATCATCATCACTACAAAAACTGCTTTTGGATAAATAAATGTAAAAATTATTGGTAAACTAAATGCCGACCACATCGATAATCCTGGCAATATCTCCAAAAATCTGTTCAATTTAGATATTTTCATAAAAGTGTTTTGTTAAGATAGATAAATGAGTAAATAGCAAAATAAATAGACGCCCATAAGAATAAAATAGATAATATTCTATTTCTAAGAAATGAGACCATAGAGAGTAAAATATTTATCAATGATAAAATCAACGCGATCGTGATTGATGGTTGTGTTATTAAACTTTTTTGATAACTTGAATAAGCCAAATAAGTATTTAATGCAAATGTTAAAATAATAAATATAAAAATTGTCTTATCTAGCCAGATTTCTATTGCAAATCTTTTGATGTTATTAAACCAATTTTTTATAAAAATCATGACTATATTATAACTAAAATATTATTTATTACCAGTATACAAGAATTCTTATATCTGTTAAAATATATAATATGCGGGATTCGTACAGAGGCAGTACGTCACCTTCCCAAGGTGGAAACGCCAGTTCGATTCTGGTATCCCGCTCCAGCGAAGAAAAAACTTACGAAGTAATTTTTTTTAAGCCCAT
>CAZZBO010000013.1:0-22902 GCA_964652345.1 uncultured Candidatus Saccharibacteria bacterium
TCTTTTTCTGAATTGATAATACCAGAAGTGTTACCTATGTATCTCAACCTCCGCACTATGTTTGTCAGTTCTATGATACACACAGTTCGTATAACATTTTATTGGCCTGTCACCCGTAGCTTTAGCGAAGGGTGGAGGGCATGGTGGAGATCATTTCTCGGAACATTTCACTGTGGTAACATTGAAAAAAACTTCCGGAAATCCGAGCAAGATATAACAAAGGCCACATAAACGCTTTCTTATTCTTGCTTGGATCCCTCACCACACAAAAAGAGACCAGTCCATAAATGAACTCGTCTCTTTTTGGAGGGCCTGGTGGGGATCGAACCCACGACACAGAGCTTAAAAGGCTCCTGCTCTACCACTGAGCTACAGGCCCGTGAAAAGTATTCTCCTGTTCAAAGTACTTTGATACCTTCAATTTCTAGGAAAAAAATGAAGGATTACTCGTCCAACAAATTTTTAAATTAATACAATCTAGATAAGTATTTGCGATTGCTCTAACTCAACATTTGATTGGTGCCCCCTTGTCTTTCTAATTATCATTAAAATGCAATTAGATGAAAGATAGTAATCAGCTTATCATCTTTGAGGTTTGAATTGAATTGGTCATAAATACACTTAAAATATCTCTAGCTACCAGACTATTCATCAGACAAATAACAAAAAAATTATATCAATAATTTTTCTTTCCGTCAATCATTTGTATTTGCTTATTTACACCCGCACACATTTCTATTTGTTAATGATTATAAAATTATTATAAAATTTTCTTTAGATAATCACAAGAACCTGATTCGTGTTGTTAAATTTGTTATCCGAAAAGTCTCAAATGCAACCTAAATTTTTGTAAATTTTTACTTAGAAATTGTATATTTAAATTATATATAAAAATTGATGTATAATTTAAATATGAACAAAACAAAAACAAATTTTAGCATTGGAATCGATCTTGGCGCTAGTAAAATTTCCGGAGCGATAATTGATGAAAAAGGAAAAATCTATGATGATATTTGGCAAAATACAAAAAAAGAAAATATCGATACTCTTTTTGACCAAATAGATAATATAATTTTTGATCTAAAGACAAAATTTGATCGAGAGGATTGGTGGGAAGATATTCCTATTGGAATCGGACTTGCCGGGACAGTTGATTTTGCAAAAAAAAGGGTAGTATTTTCGCCAAATATCCCGATTTTGGAAAATTTTGAACTTACACAATTAGAAAATAAATGGAAAAATCATCACTTATATGTAGACAATGACGCTAAGTGCGCTTTAGTTGCAGAAATGCTTGCAGGAGAAGCAACCCATGAAAAAAATGTAATCTTGCTTACACTTGGCACGGGAGTTGGAGGAGCTATCGCCATAGATGGAAAACTTTATCGCGGGAAAGATGGAAAAGCGGGTGAATTAGGACAAACGGCTTCCGATTGGCAACTTTTTGGAAGTACACTTGGGGCAAAAGGAACATTTGAACAAATATTGGGTGGCAAATATTTAGAGGCGACTTATCATAAATCAGCCAAAGATCTTTTTTATATTATTGAGCAAAATCAAATGCATCCATTTTTTGATCGTTATGTAGACGCACTAACAGCGTTTTTATTAAGTCTTGAAAAAATTTTTGCTCCAGATTTATTTTTACTTTCAGGATCAATTTGTGAATCTGGAGATTTATTTTTGCCAAAAATTAATAATAAAGTATTAACAAACATTAAAATCGGTAGATTTAAAAAACTTGCCGGAACTGTAGGAGCCGGACTTTTGGCAATCATGGGCGAGAAACAACAAAAAAACATACAAAATTAAGTGGAACGTAATACTTTAATAAAAACATCCGAAGGTACACTGACCTTGCCAATCTGTTTCATTTTTTTCTTACCCTTTTTTTGTTTTTGTAAGAGTTTATTTTTTCGAGTAACATCTCCACCATACAATTTTGCAGTAACATCTTTTCTAAAAGGAGAAATTCTTTCTGAAGCAATGATAGATCCTCCGACCAAAGCTTGAATTTTGACTTCAAAATTTTGTCGAGGGATTAGCTCTTTTAACCTTTCTACAAGCCGTCTTGCTTCGCGCGACGCTTTTGATTTGAAGATTAAAAAACTAAATGAATCAACTTTTTCTTGATTTAATACAATATCGACACGGGTTAATTCAGTAAAGCGATAATCAAGCATTTCATAATTTAGCGATGCAAAGCCCTTTGTAGAACTTTTTAATAGGTCATAGAAATCTATAATTAGCTCGGATAGGGGCATTGTAAAATGCAATATGATTCTCAAATCGTCCAAATATTCCGTATTTTGATATTCGGCACGTTTTTTTTGACAAAGATCCATAATTTCACCGATATATTCGCTCGGTGAAACAATTTCTAGCTTTACCCAAGGTTCTTGAATCTCTTGATAATTCCTGTTTTCAGGAAAATCATCAATTTTCTCCAAAAAATAACTTGTATTATCTGGACGGATTATTCTATATAAAACACTTGGACTGGTTACAACCAAGCTTAGCTCAAATTCTCTTTCTAATCTCTCGATAACAATATCCATATGTAAAAGTCCCAAAAATCCAACTCTAAAACCATGCCCTAACATAGCAGAATTTTCTGGCTCAAAAGACAAAGAAGCATCATTTAATTTTAATTTTAAAAGAGCAATCTTAAGATCGGAATAATTTTCTCCAGATGATGAAAAAATCGAAGCATATACAAATGGCTTGACCTGTCTATAACCGGAAAGGGGAGCTTCTGCAGGAACATTTAGATTTGTAATAGTGTCGCCAACTGCCGCTTCTTCTACATTTTTAAATCCAGTTACTAAATAACCTATCTCTCCAGCAGATAATTCATTTTTTGAAATATACGATGGAGAAAAAATACCCACTTCTTCAACCTTACCCGAACTCTTTTTTTGCATTAAAAGAAAATTATTATTTTTTGATATTTTTCCGTCTATCACTCTGATATATGCTACAACTCCTCGATAATTGTCGTATGTGCTATCAAAAATCAATGCTTTTAATTTTTTTTTGTCATCTCCCTTTGGAGGAGAAATACGACCAATGATTGCATCTAGAATATTTTCTATTCCTTCTCCAGTTTTACCGGATGATAAAATAATTTCTGCTGGATTACATCCTATTAGTCTAACAATCTCTTTAGTAACTTCTTCAGTGCGAGCTGCGGGAAGATCAATTTTATTTATTACGGGAATAATTGTGAGATTATGTTCCAGAGCAGAATATAAAGTTGAAAGAGTCTGCGCCTGAATTCCTTGACTTGCGTCAACCAACAAAATTGCTCCCTCAACTGCAGCGAGCGAACGAGACACCTCATAAGAAAAATCTACATGACCTGGGGTATCGATGAGATTAAACACATAATTTTTGTACTCCATTTTTACAGGCGTCAATTTAATAGTAATGCCTCGTTCACGCTCAAGCTCCATTTGATCAAGAACCTGTGCCTTCATATGACGTTGATCGATGGTGTTTGTAAACTCGAGCATTCTATCGGCAATAGTTGACTTACCGTGATCAATATGGGCAATGATGCAAAAATTTCGAATATTGTTCATAACAAATTTTTTAGTATAGATTTATTATCTTGTAAACTTAATTAACATTTGATCTTGTTGCAATTCAACTGAACTTACCTTCAACGAGCTCATAACTTCGGTTCTATTATGGATTTCAGTATTTATTAAATTTGAAACATTGCCCGCAAACCAAGAAGGAGCATTAAATCGTCCAATTTTTACAGATTGAGTTTTAACTACTACATTATTATTTTTAACACAAGGCAACAACACGATTTCTATTCTAGCAGAAGTTGCCTCCCAAATTCCTTTGAGTATAATATTGTCTTGCGTAATGTCGGACATTAGGTATTTTATCGGAAGTTTTTTTTGATTCAAGTCCAGCATTTCATTAATGTCCTGATTTAAAATTATTAAGGATTCTTGTTTAGAAAATTGATCAGGACTAGATAGATTTGTTTTTATATCAAAAGAATCAGTATTGATATCTTTTACATTATTCTTTATTCGATTAATACCAAAATAAACAAAAATTGCCCCAATCAAAAACAAAATGAAAAAAAATATTCCTACCTTTAAACAACCATTAGAGACATGAGTCTGGTATTCATCTAAATCTTTGTAAAAATTTGTTTGCGATTTTTTATCCATAATAATTCTTCGGCTTTAAAAATTAAAAGTATCAAATAATAGCTTAAAACTCCAACAGCAAGTGAAATAATTGTGATTAAAGTCAGTCCAACTACTCTATCTGTGGGAATCCCACTTGAGATTGGCTGAAAACTTGAGCTAAGAAATTTCAAAACAAGCCAGGATATAAAGCCGGCAATTATTGAAGCAAGACAAATTTTTGAAAATGCCTGCCATGTCCCAAAAGGACTTATCTTTTTTTCAAGATATTTTTTGGAAAAAACATACAACAAAATACAATTTAATACCGAGCCCGCAGAAAATGCTAACGCTAACCCTGAAACATCCCAGTTGTTATATTTTAAAACAATAGCAAGAACAATTGAAAATACTGTGGACACTATTGAAAAATACATCGGTTTAACAGTATCTTGGAAAGCATAAAAAACACGAGCAAAAATTCCTATCAATCCTTGTGAAATAATTGCAACAGAAAGAAAAGCAAAAGTATTCACCGCTCGCAGTGTATCAGCTCTATTAACGGTGTCATGACCAAGCGCTAAATAAAGGGGAATAATATTCTGACGCAAAATTATACAAAACACAGCTGAAGGAATAAGTAGCAGCAAAGTTATACGTACGGCTTTAATTACTAGATTTTTTACAGCTATTTTATCATTTGCATTTGCTTTCTCTGATAAATAAGGAAAAGCCGCAATCGCTATTGATGTCCCGAATATCACTATCGGCGTCGTCTGTAAATCACTTGTTAGCTTATATATCGCTATAGCTCCTTTTTCCATAGTTGAGCCAATTACGGTAAAAGCTATAAAATTTAATTGTGTAATTCCAAGCCCGAGAGAACGGGGGATCATAAGCTTATAAATACGATGAAGATATTTATCTTGCAAATCAAAAACAAATTTGTGTCTCCATCCCGAAGATAAAACTGCTGGCACTTGAATCAATAGATGGATAAAAGCGCCCACTATTACAGACCAAGCTACCAGATATACTCCGTTAAATTTAGGAGCTAAGATTGCGCCAATAATAATCGATAGATTATATAATAATGGGGCAATCGAATATGATGCAAAATTCTTGTAAGAATTTAACACAGATCCGACAATATATGACACTGCAAACAAAAGAGGAGAGATAAGCACAATACGAGCAAGCTCGACTGTAAGTTTATGTTTTTCTGGAGTAAACCCGACTGTTAATATTTTTATTAAAGGATCCATAAATAAAAATGCAAAAAATATAATTATCAGTAAAATTATCACTGACACGTTCAAAAAATTATTTATCACTCTCCATGCGGTATCATTATCTTTTTTCAACATCAATTCAGAAAAAATCGGGATTAAAGCAGAACTAATCGCCCCCAGCACCAAAAGATTAAATACCAAGTCAGGAATATTAAAAGCGGCATAGTATGCGTCTAGTTCATTTAAGGATATATTTTTTGATAAAATTATATTTCTTGCAAGTCCTAAAACATTTGAAACCGTCATAGTTACCATAAGAAGAATAGTGGCTTTACCAACTGAAGATGGACGCAAGAACCATGCTTTTACTATTTCAGTCATAGATGTATTATAGCTGATTTAACCTATAAAACAAATACAATGACTTTGTATAAATAAAAAAATAAATATATTATAGTTATAGATGAAGAACAAATTTCTTTTATTTTTATATTTAACAATAGTCTATTTTGTTAGTGTGAATATTGTCGGAGCTCAAAGTAGCACTAATCATTTATCAATTGCCATAAATGTTTTAGAAAATGGAGATGTTGATGTTGAAGAAAAAATATTCGTACCTTCTTTCAACAGTAAAGACATCTATACGGTAGGACTTGGAAACCAAAAACCAAAAAATTTTATCATAAATACAAAATCAGGAGAAATGTCTAGAAATAACTATTCTTTAGATAAAAAAAATGGGTTTTATTATCTATCAATCAAACCTGAAAGTCAAAGTGGAAACGTTACTATAAAATATAAAA
This sequence comes from uncultured Candidatus Saccharibacteria bacterium, assembly GCA_964652345.1. GTDB lineage: Bacteria > Patescibacteriota > UBA1384 > CAZZBO01 > CAZZBO01 > CAZZBO01. Next base: position 6,190 of record CAZZBO010000013.1, read on the forward strand.
TTCCGAATTTAGTTCATTTAGAAGAAAATTTAGAAACTTTAAGATTTTCTCCCATCATTGCTGAATCAAAGATAAGTTCAGCAATGATTACGATATCTCTTCCTGTCGAGCTCAATCCGTCAGTAATTGAAGCAAATATCTACTCTTCCCAATCAACAACCATTACAGACAGCAATATTGTTTCAGGAAAAAAAATAAATTTACATATTTCAAATCTTAGCAATAAAAACGACGCCACAATTCTTGTTCGATGGCCTAAAGGAACTTTAAATTTGAGCTATTTAAAAAAACTACTAGGTAATCAAAATAAAACAAAGCTGATTTTTTCTATAACTTTTGGATTTTTAATTCCCGTTGGAGCATTGATTACAATGCTTGTATTGATTCAAAGAAGTAAAAAAAGATCCAAAATTAATTCTCCTAGAGAAATTATTAGTTATCCACCAGATAAATTAACTCCAATGGAAGTAGGTATTCTCTTCAAGAAAAAAATATATACGAAAGAAATTGTAGCTACTATCATCAGCTTTGCTTCTCGCGGTTATCTGGTAATATCTGATCATGGAGATGAAATAATTTTGGCAAAAAAAAGTATTCCAGATTGGAAAATGACTATATGGGAGAAAGATTTTTACAACCAAATTTTTTCTCAAGAAATTCAAAAAATGTCAAAAAAACAGATGGAACAAAGAGCTGCTTCGACTTTAACTTCACCTGAAGTAGTAAAACTTTTTGATGATGTATATCGTGAAATTACTGCAAAAGGATTTTTTTTAGAAAACCCTCATCTAGTGAGAATGCGCGTTAAAGTTTACGGACTAATATTTTATTTTTTTTCTATCGTTATGATGCTGTGGACAATTATTACAAATCGTTCAGTATTTTATCTTTTTCCAATAATTGGGTTATTAACTGTTGCTTATATCATTATAAAATATACATATTTAATTCCTTGTCATTCTGAAATTGGAAACCTAGAGAGAGAAAGATGGCTATGTTTTTATAACTGGCTAATTTCAGAGGAACCAATATCTTATGAGCAAACCTCTCGAGGACTTTTCCATGCTATGTTGCCTTATGCCATAATTTTTAATTGCACCGAGCAATGGAAAAATCGTTTTAGAAATGAAACTATTCCTATACCAGATTGGTATATTACGATTTTGCCCGAAGATGTTACTACATTTGATAAAAGAATTATACCTGTTATAGCGCAAATTTCTGAAAAATTATCAAGCTTGCATGGACCGACTATTTCTTATTGAAAATATTTTTAAAATTCATCCAAAAAAACAATTTTTTGCCGACAAATGCGGATTTTGGCAATGGCCCATAATTTCTTGAATCTAAGCTGTTGTCCCGATTATCTCCCATTACAAAATATTCATCATCCTTTAATTGAACTGTCTGATGATTCATATTTTTTGAAAACAGTTTAACATAATCTTCAGCAAGCTCCTGATCGTCAATCATTACTGTTCCATTGTTTGTGGATATTTTTTCTCCGGGCAAACCTACAACTCTTTTAATCATTCGCCTTGATCCAGCAGATGGAAAATTAATCCCCACCACATCGCCTCTTTTTGGATTGAAGAACCAATAGCTTGCTTTTTCTACAATCAATACATCACCGTCGTTATGAGTGTCTTTCATTGAAGGACCGCTTACAATAATAATTGTTGCTACAAAAAAATGAATTATCAAAATCGCAAATAAAATTATTGTAATAATTTTTGTAAAATCAAAAATCCACCCTCCAAACCAATAAATTCCTTTTGTCTGCATAATCCTATTATGACGAAGAAGGGTTTTTTGGTCAAACAAAATTTAGTTTTTATTCATTTGTTTAGAGTTTTTCTTTTGGAACATCAAAATCTTCAAATAAACGATCAAATTCTTCCCCTTCTATAGTTTCTTTTTCGAGAAGAAGATTAGCAATCTTGTCTAAAAATATACGATTTTTAACTAGAATTTCTCTAGCGCGTTTGTCTGCGCTTAAAATAATTTTATTTACTTCTTCATCGATTTGCGAAGCGATTTTTTCAGAATAATTATTATGTTCTCCTATCTCCTTCCCAAGAAAAACCATCTCTTCTCGTTCACCGAGAGCGATTGGTCCAAGTTTATCGCTCATGCCATACACCTTGACCATATCTCGCGCAATTTTGGTAGCTTGTTTCAAATCGTTGGATGCTCCAGTCGTTGTTTCTTTAAAAATAAGATGTTCGGTCGCTCTTCCACTCAAAAGCTGAGCAAGCTCTTCTTCAAACACTGATTTTGCAACCAATTTTCGATCTTCTTGAGGCAAGCTCCATGTAAAACCAAGCGCGGAACCACGCGATACTATAGATATCTTATGAATGTCACTATTCGTGGAAAGTAATTTGCCGACTATTGCGTGACCGGCTTCATGATATGCGGTGATTTTTTTCTCTTTTTCCGTAAGAATTCTACTTTTTCGTTCCGGACCAAGCATAACTTTTTCAATCGCTTCATTAAATCTAGTCTGTCGAATTTTTTTCTCGGACGCTCGCGCGGCCAATATCGCAGCTTCATTCACAACATTTTTCAAATCAGCTCCTGAAAATCCAGCGGTTGTACGACTTATAGTTTCAAGATCAACATCTTTATCTAAAGGTTTATTCCTTACATGAACATTTAATATTTCCAATCGTTCATTTTTGTCTGGTAAGTCAAGCATTACTTTTCTATCAAATCTTCCCGGACGCAAGAGAGCAGAATCTAATACATCTGGACGGTTTGTAGCCGCTAAGATAATTACACGTGTGTCAGTATCAAATCCATCCATTTCAACTAAAATTTGGTTTAATGTTTGCTCTCTTTCATCGTGACTTCCGCCAAGCCCAGATCCCCGCATACGACCGATAGCATCCAATTCATCAATAAATATTACAGCGGGAGCACTTTTTTTTGCGCGCATAAAAAGATCTCTTACACGAGAAGCTCCAACCCCCACAAACATTTCTACAAATTCGCTCGCAGACAAAGAAAAGAAAGGAACTGCGGCTTCTCCGGCGATTGCTTTTGCAAGCATTGTTTTTCCTACACCTGCGGGACCAACCAATAACACACCCTTTGGAATTTCTGCTCCAAGCATAGCAAATTTTTTAGGAAATTTTAAAAACTCCACAATCTCCATTACTTCTTGTTTTGGTTCTTTTAATCCAGCCACATCGTCAAATGTGATCCGATGCTTTCCTGTAAATATTCTAGCCGTAGAACGACCAAAATTCATAGCCCTCATTGAACCAATCTGAGCTTGACGCATAATCATATAAATAAATACGCCGATGATAATAAATGGCAATATACTCAAAATAATATTCAGAGTGTTGCCACTTTCTGGGTTTTTAATATTGATAGTTACTTTTTCTGGAGTTATACCATATTCTGTTAAAGAAACCGATGCCTCTTTATATGTCTGCATCTTTTCGCCCTGTATCGTCGTGGCGATTAACTTGGAATGGTCAACTTCAATCTTTTCAACTTTTTTATCATTTACCATCTGACTCAACTCAGTGATTGTAATTTCTTTTGGAGTGTCTTGGGTTCCAAACATTCCATAAAAAGTTCCGACAACAAGTATGATAATTATTGAATAAACTAAAAATCTTACAAAGCTATTTTTTATCATTAAATTATACTCCTTTTACTTTTTTAAGATTACCTCAAAATCATTTAAAATTCAACTATCTGCCCATACTATAGCTGAGATGCGCAATCAACCTTTTATTTAATGCATCCTAATGTTCCCAATGCTTTGACAAGGACAGTTTAGTTTGATAAAGTATTATAGTATTGCGGGGTGGGGGAACGGTACCCCGCGTGGCTCATAACCACGAGATAGCAGGTTCAACTCCTGCCCCCGCAACCACGTCACGCTTACCTGTATTTTTATATGAAAGCCAATGATGCCTTTTATTTGCTAAGCCAAAGAAGGTAGAAATACCAACGAAGTAAATAGTTCAAAATAGTAAAATCTTTACCCTTTCACAAAATTAAACCGATAAATTCAGATCCAAAATAAAACAATCAACAAAATCTAAACTATTCAGTAAGAATTTTTTTGTTGTAATCCCACACTATTAAACCAGTAATCCCTATAATCAAAAGATCGGCTAACCATAACGGAAAACTTGACCGCGGAATATTACTTTTAATAACATTTTCTGAATTATTTTTATAAACATAAATATTGGTAAAATTTTTTACAGGTAAAATTTCTATTAAACTAAAATTTGATTTTATTTGCGTGATTAGTATTTCTCGCTCTTCTTGTGATAAATTACCTAAAGAATGATTAATGTCAAATATTACACCAGAAGTAATCAAGATTTTTGCTTTGCCCAAATTTTGATAATCCCGGAAAAATATTTCCGGTTGACGCATATTAACATTTAAACGATCTGCGCGCACTCCTAGATAATTAGCAATATGTATTTGAGATGCATAAGGAGTATAAATATCTAAAAATTTATCCATCAAAACTGCAATTGTGTCATCATCTCGACTATTTTGCTTAATAAGATTTACTGCTTTTTGCGTTGCATCTCCCCAATCCGAAATTGATTTTTTTTGATCCCACATATATCTTATAGAGCTTTTTTCAAAAAATAATATTGGTGTTTTTTTCAATATATAAACTCTCAAGATCAATGTATTGAAAAAAACCAACAATATTAATCCAATGGCTAATATTTTCAAATATTTTTTTGACCAAAAATAAGACATACAAAATCCAAAAAATAAGCTTATTATCAAATAACCATGTCCATTAACTCCTCTTGAGGAGTAGATAAAACTAATCGGCAAAAATATAATTCCTAAGCATAGAAAATAAGACAAACTATTATAATTTTTAATAACATACTTTTTTGAAAAACCTATAATCACACCCAAAAAACCAAACAAATATATTAGCAAATCAATACTTATCATAGAGCTGACAGATTCATTGTCGTGGTAGCTACTAGTGAAATACTTAATATAATTTATTCCTTTGATGACAATTGGAATCATCCAAGGCAAATACAAGCCATAAATAGCAAGATAGACCATAAACAATTTTTTCCAGCTGATAATTTTTTTTTCATTATATATTGCCCAAACAAACAGAACCAAAAGCAATATATTAGGAATGATCATATGAGTATAAAGCATCAGAAGGGCAAGGGATCCAAAAGCAATATACCTTTTTTTTTGCAGAAATATTATTAACCAAGGAGAAAAAAACAACACAAATGTCGCAGGTAAAATCATTGAAGAGAGAAATATAAATCTCGATGAAAAAATTAGAGGAACAGTGGCGAAAAATGCAACCTTCTGATCAAATAGTTTACTAATACCTAGAGCGTAGAGTAGTATCCCCCCGCAAATAATTGCAATCGTACCAATCTTTACAGTAAGATCAATTGAAGCGCCCATCCTCATAATATTCGTTAAAAATATATGAAAAACTGGAGGATAATTATTTGGACGCCCATCAGGAATTGCTTCCCAATAATTCCAAGTAAGAGGACCATTGGCTTTTTCAAATCCATTTGCATTTGCCATATGAAAACTTATATCTGCGAAATGCGTTGGAAATAATTCCAGCTTCGACCACAAAGCAACCCCAAGAATTACCACCATTACAAAAATCATTATATGAAAAATATTTTTGTTTATCATCAAATATATTGTAACATCAAAATATGGAAAAACTTATCTTCGATCGAAAAATATCAAAATATGCCAGAATTATTTTTTGTATAAAAGATAAATTAATCCATCCCCCAAAACGAAATCAGTATCTTTTAATCCCAGAGCACAAACAAAAAATAATAGATACGAAACATAGTGGTTCAATCATCAAAGCAGATGGATTAATTATCAATAAAAGTGGAATATTCTATATGCAAACCGCAGATTGTATTCCCGTAGTGGTAAATTCACCTGAAAGTAATAAAATCGGTTTGTTTCACATTAGTTATCAAAATTTATCTTTAAAAATGATAAAAAAAATATTCTTATTTTTTTCTGATATAAAACAATTGCAGATATTATATGGACCGTCTATTTGCGGGGAATGTTATGACCATGAAACTTTTGTTAGAAAAATTAAATGGTATTATCTTAATACGAAATTTCCAGCTTATAGCTTCATCAATACCCAGAAAAAACGATGTTTTGATTTAAAGAAGGCATCCGTTGATCTATTTAATCAAGCTGGAGTCAAAAAAAATCAGATAAAAATTTTGCCAATTTGCACAAATGAAGATTTAAATCTTTCATACCATCACCAAACGCATAATAATAAAAGAGTCACTACAAAATTAGAGATCATAAAATGAATATTATATTATTGCCATTTTTATATGATTAATATTATGAAAAGCTTATGAAGAAAAACCCAATATTTGTAAATCTGGTAAAATTTTTTGTAAATTTAAATGATAAACTTTTAATATGAAATTAAAATTATTAAACAATCATTTTAATTCAATGATCAAACAATTCAAAAAATACCAACATATTTTTTTTGTTTTTTTTATAATAAAAATAATCTTTATATTATTGATTTTATCTTTAAATCAGTTTATAAAACCAAGCGATACAACTAATTACAAAAAATCTTTTATCTTTACGGAACAAAAATCAATAATTAATTATAAGTTTGCCAGTTTTGATGGACAAAGATATTTAAAAATTGCTCTTAAAGGATACAAACAAATCGTTCGTGAAAGAACATCAAAAGATATTTATGCTTTTTTTCCACTGTACCCAATTTTAATAAAAACTTTTAGTCCTTTATTTGGAGGAAGTATGGCTTGGTCTGGTTTGACTTTAAGTATTTTATTTTATTTGTTTGGAACAATTTACTTATATAAATTAATTTTGGAACTTTACTCTAAGTCGGTTGCATTAAAAACGATATTACTATTTTTAGTATTTCCATCCACAATATTTTACACGGCAATTTATACGGAATCACTTTTCTTTATGTTGATGGTTATGACATTTTACTATTTAAATAAAAGGAGATGGTGGATTGTTGGATGGCTTGGCGCCCTAGCATCTCTAAGCCGACCTCAAGGATGTTTATTGCTCGCTCCAGTTTTAATAGAATATTATTTTTATCTGAAAAATCTAAAACCATATTCAATAAAAAATTTAATTGAAAAAACCAAATATAATTTTATTGCTCCTTTTATTATCCCTTTAGGTTTGGTAATATTTTTAACTTACTCCAAGCTCAAAACTGGTAATTTTTTTACACCAATAATTGTTCAACAATACTGGGGCAGAGAGACTACCGGTATTTTAAATATTTTTATAGTTTTATTTACTGAAATAAAAAACTTTTTTGCGTTGCCTATCCACAGCTTAGCTCATTCAAAAATTGATTCTACTATTTCATTGGTTTATATTTTATCCTTATGTTTCTTTGCGAGATTAAAAATTCCAATCTCTTATATAATATATGCTACATTGCTTATATTAGTCCCTTTGTCTACCGGGTCTACTATGTCAATGGTTAGACTTTCATCTTATTCTTTTGTTCATCTAATTTTTTTTGTTTTGCTAAGCGAAAAATACAAATTTATATATAGTATGATATTTCTAATATTTTCTTTTGTTTCAATATATATCGGGTCTCTTTTTATCAACGGGTATTGGGCGGGGTAAAATGTATAAAAATAATTATATATTTATAATTCCTACTTACAACGAAGCTCAAAATATTTCAATTTTAATTAAAAAAATATTTTCAGAATCAAAAAAAATAAATATTAATTGTTCTGTTTTAGTAGTTGATGATAATTCGCCGGATGGTACGGCTGAAATTGTAAAAAATCTACAAAAACAATATATAAGCTTACATTTAATTAAGGGCAAAAAGCAGGGCTTGGGTATGGCATACATAAGAGGATTTAAATATATTTTAAAAAAATTTCCTAATACTGATTATGTTTTTGAAATCGATGCTGATTTATCTCATGATACTATATACATAGAAGAATTTATTAAACAAACTCCAAATTTTAATTTTATAATCGGTTCACGTTATTTACACGATAAAAATCATAATTGGTCTCATTTTCGCCAATTCATTTCTAAAATAGGCAATTTTTACGCCCGAAAAATGTGCAATTTTCATAATATTCACGACTGCACTTCTGGCTATCGTTGCATATCAACAGAATTATTAAAAAAAATTAACTTAGATGAAATTTACACCAAGGGCTTTGGATTCCAAATTACTCTTTTAGAAAACGCTATGAAAAACAAAGCGAGAATAAAAGAAATACCCATAATTTTTTATAAACGAAAATGGGGAAAGTCAAAACTAAATTTTATCGATTTTTTAGAATGCTTTTGGGTATTAACAAAAAATAAAATTATTAATAAAATCAAAGAAAATAACTAAATTCAAATACTCAATATATTAGAAAAGTCCAATATGTATCGTAACTTGTGCAATAATTTGCACAAAACAAAAAAATCATTTAAACTAAAATCAATAAACTATTTAGGAGGGAAAATTTCATACTGCGAACATCCAAAGTGTGCTAAGTCTAGAATAAAGCCTTTAAAGAAAGTGCACAATTATTTATGTGCAAAGTCTTCTAAATATCATAATTGGCACCACCATCCGCATCATAGAAGGGTACATTATGGCGTTTTATCTATTATTTTGGTTGTGTCACTTGCAGTAGGCGCCTCAATATTACCAAATAAAGTCAAGGCAGTAGCAACATTTTTTGCGGGTTGGGATAACGGTTTAAGCTCATTTGGGGCAGATAGCGCATTGGGTTCAACTAGCGCATCAAACAATGGTACCACTATAGTAGAACCTGGTTTTGGTGGAACTGGTGGAGCATTAAATGTACAACCCAGACAAACTCTAAGATTTAATACAAAAAATAATATTGATTTATCTCGATCATTGATAGAGTCTAATTTTAGGCTGGATTATCCACTTTCTGGCATAGATACATCAGAGCTTAAATTTAACAATCCCGGACAAATCGCACTGGATAACTCTGTAGAAGGAAGCACAATTGTCTATGTAGCAGATACCGCAAACAATCGAATAGTAAGAATGAATTGGAACGGATCAGATTGGGACTCTTGGTATTCCTATGGCACTCAAGGAAGTGCTGTAGGTCAATTTTCCGCCCCATCAAGTATTTACTTTGATTCTTCACGACAAATAGCGTACATTGGGGATTCTCGTAACTGTAGAATTGTAAGATTACACTGGAATGGAGAGGGCTGGGACTCCTGGAGAGACTACGGCTATTGCGGTTTAGACCAAGAACAATTTAATACTTCTTGGACAAATTTTAGCGCTTTTGCATTCGATGATGAAACTCAAACCTTAATGTTGTCTGATCCCGGAAGAATAATTCGAATTACCTGGGATGATGGAGCAAATGACTGGGCAGATTGGCATGAATTACTTGCAGGAAATAATGATAGTAATATTAATTTTACCATTGTCGGTGGCATGGTTTGGAATAGTACAAATAGCTATCTTTATTTTGTGGCAAATACAGCTGGCGTAGAAGTAGACCCCAATCCGGACTACTCCGGAGATGAATATTTTGGGGACGCTATATCAGTATTTGGTACACACTGGAGTGGTGATGAATGGGAAAGCTGGTGGAATGAAAGTTATAATTATAGCCAATACAGTTTTGCAGAAGTAGCTTCAACCACAGGATTAGCTCAAGATACATTAAATCATTATATATATTTGTCTAATACAGATAACACTTTATATCGATATGACATCTCTGCTAATAATGGATTGCCAGAGCCAACTCAATATACTGACTTTGGAGAAGGCACCGATCCAATCGTGTCTATTTTAAAAGGAATTGTCTTTGATGAAACTAATAAAATTTTATATGCAATAGATTTAAATAATTCTTCACCCTTAATAAGGGCTCACCAAATTGGTGATATATGGAATCAATATTCGAAATCTGCGGAAGCAGGATCTGCAACCCCTTCTTTTGCGCCAAGCGATGTTGCTTTTGACCCAAATTCCAGCACACTATTTGTCAAAGATACCGGAGGAAGTAATGCTAGAATTGTGGCAATGCACATTACCAATAATATGGTAGACAAATGGTACAGTTACGGTAAAAAAGGCGGAGGTGAGGGTGGCTTTGGAGGAGTTATAAACGGTGTCAGCTATGGTTCAATGTATGATATTGTCTTTGATCCTGTAAATAGCGCTCTTTATATTGCTTTAATTGATTATACCAATAATTCAAAAATTAAAATTATCCGTTTACATTGGGATGGTTCTGAATTTGATAGCTGGTATGACTTTACTGTTGATGATTCTCAAAGTGCTTGGGATTTTGGTGGAATCGATTTTGATTCTGTAAATCAAGGATTATATTTTACGCTTCCTTATAGATATGGCCCAAACCTTTCAACAGGTGTGTATAGTACCCTTTTTCGTCTTCAGTGGGACAATGAAAACACTCAATTTAGCTCAATAGTTCAGTCTTTCGGTATAGAAGAGGGAGAAAATTGTCACCTTTATGAAGATGTGATCGGACGTTGTAATTTTGCTTTTGGATATGGGACTGGAAACATTGCCGTAGATCCTCTTACTGGTATGATTTACATTACAAATGGTTCTGCATCGCTCGCACCTTATGGTCAAGAATATATCAGTGATTTTTATCTTACTCGAATTCATTGGGATAATGATTTGGGTATTTTCGACACTCTCTATACTTTTCCAAATTCTATTACTTCTGCAAGTGACTTAGCATTTGATTCGAACAATAAAGTTTTATATTTGGTTGATACGGCTCAATATCATGTTGTACGAATGGCTTGGAACGAAGGAAATGAAAATTTTGATCAACCAATTACTTATGGTATGGCTGGAAATATTCAGGATTATGCAGGTTCAGGTGGTAGATCTCGCGAAGGTCAATTTGCTCTTCCTGTTGCAATTGCTTTTGATCCTACAACTGGAAATATCTATATTGCAGATACTAATAACTCACGTGTCGCAAAGATCGTTTGGAGTGGAGAAGATAGTTTTACAAATTGGGGGACATACACAGATCCTTACCATTATTTAATGTCTACTTCTGCTCAATATCCGCTTAGGATTCGGCTTAATATGATGACGAGTAGATTGGAATTTTTCTTAGCGGCGGGAAATAAAGAAATATATATGCAGACTGACCCATTAACACTCTCTGCAAGTACGTGGTATAAATTTCAAGTTCGTTATGATTCAACAAACGGAAGATTATTAATCGGTATTTATGATGCTGTGGGTGATACTGTAAATGAAAAAACTGCTACAGCAACTCCGTGGGCAGCTCCAACTTCACTAGGTGGAAACTTTTATATAGGATCTGACAAAATTGCAAATTACGATCAACGCGCCATAGGCGGATCTATTGATAATTTTAAGATTGAATCTCTAGCCCCACCGCCAACTCCAGTATCTCTTTCGGTTAGCCCAGTTGCATATACTGGCGATAGACACTTTGAATTTTCTTGGAGCCCCGGAGAAGGAGATGGCTTAGGCAATATCGAAAGTTACGAATACAATATCAATAATACTGGATGGATAGATAATGGCACAAATACCACTTATACTTTTGATGATCCCGACAATGAAGATGAAAGATTAATTGAAGGAAAAAATATTTTCAAACTTCGCGCTAAAGGAAAATTCGACAATTATTCCTCTGAAATAGGGATTAATTTTTACTATAGTAATGCTGTTGCTACAGCACCTTTTATCACAACCGCTCAAGATACTTCAGCCGACTCTCCATCTATTACAAATAATTTTACAATTAATTGGCTACCTCCCAATGAAAACCCTCCAGAAGGTAGTGAACAACCAGTAGGAGTTACAGGTGGAGATCCCAGTAAAATTATTTACCACTATAGTGTAGATGTGCGACCGGTTTCTACAGATTCTCCAACAAAAACAACTTCACCCGGAGCGGTTTCTGTAGGAGGAGTTAAGGCTACCAAACAGTCCCCCCAACCGAGTGTATTTTACATACTCTCTCAAGGTGAAAATGGGCTTGTCTCATGGGAAGCTTGTGGGTCATCAACAGTACCTGGTGAAGAAAATGATCCTACTAAAGTCAGAGATGATAGTCGCTGCGGTGTATTTGTAATGTATGTACAGACTCCAAGTCCTGGGATACCGACAAGTTTAATAGCTAAAGACACATCCAATAAAGATTTACAAATTTTTGAAGCTGTGCTACGTTGGTATGCTCCAACCTATGTCGGAGCGGGAATTGCCGGCTATGAAGTCTGTCGCTCAACGAGCGCAGAAGTTTTTGATGTTTGTGCAGATACAGCAGAAACATATTTTTATCAAACAGGATTACAATCAATCAAATATTATTATCGAATTAGAGCTTTTGATGCAGCCCATAGCTATTCAGATTATTCCGATGCTGTTGAGATAACTCCTACTGGTGATTTTAAATTTCCACCCGTATTAAAGGAAAATTCTTTATCAACTAACGTAAGATCTTCTTCTGCTACTATCAAATGGACAACTCAAGACGCTGAGCTTAAAAATGTCCATAAAGCCAGCAGTTATGTTGAATATGGATTTGATCCAGATCACGTTGGAAAAGCAAATGGAGGATTTGAACAGGGATCTAAAGAATTAGTTGATGATCACGAAGTAAGGCTAACAGGACTTCAACCAGATAATACAAAGTATTATTATCGTTTAGTTTGGTCTGATGTAAATGGAAATACCGGAACTTATCAACAATTTGACGAATCTAAACCATTTGCAACAGTCTTCAATACTGGTGTAAGACCAACTGTCAATAATTTATCTATTAGCAATATTACATTAAATTCTGCAATTATTGCTTACGAAACAAGTGTATCCTCAACAACTGAAATTTCTTATGGTTTAGATAAAAATGACCTTAGTAATACTTGTTTACTTTCATCAAACGGTTATAGTACAAACCATATTGTCAACCTACCCTGCCCTAAAGCATTTAGCTCAACTTCTGAATCAGCTCCTCTAAATCACTCCTCAACTTATTATTTTAAAATAAAAGGTCACGATGTAGATGATGAATTACTTGATATTGGTGTAATTTATGATTTTAAGACTTTAATTATGCCTAAAATTGAAGGCGGAGTAAAAATGGAACAAGACACAGAAGCTCCAACAACTACTTATAAATTCTCATGGAGAACGAATGTTAAAACTTCCTCTGAAATATTTTATGTAGACAATAAAAATAAACAACAATCAAAAACTTCTCCAGATTTAACTCTAGACCATGAAATTACAGTTCCAAGTTTAGCCGATCAAAGTATTTATACCTTCACAATAACCGGAACAGATGAAAACTGGAATAAAGTTGAGAATCCTTACATAAACGCGGTTTCCACACCAAAAGATTCTCGCCCACCTAAGATATTTAATCTTACAGTTGAAGTAAAATCTACTGGATTTGGGGCAACCCAAAAAGCACAATTGGTTGTAACTTGGGAAACCGACGAGCCAAGTTCTTCACAAATTGAATACGAAGAGGGTATTTCTGGAACTGAATATAAAAATAAAAGTAAAGAAGACTTAGCTTATTCAACTTCACACGCTGTAATTTTAGCAGAGCTTGAACCAAGCAAAATATACCACTTAAGAGCTGTTTCCAAAGATGAAGCTGGAAATGCAGGATATTCAGAAGATACAACAACGATTACAGGTAAAACTCAACAATCAATAATAGACATCATTGTTGGTTCTTTGCAACGTTCGTTAGGTTGGCTATTTAAAATATTTAAGCAATAATTTAAAAATAAATGCATAATAATTCACTAATAAAAATTGAAGATGTAAGTAAAGTATATTATTCCGAGAGTAAAGTTAAAACAACAGTTTTGCAAAGTGTTAATGTAGAAATTTATGAAAATGATTATACGATTATTTATGGAGCATCTGGTTCTGGAAAATCTACTCTACTACATCATATAATCGGTTTAGAAGTGCCTACAAGCGGTAAAATTATCATCGATGGCACCGATATCACTAAATTAAACCAAGAAAAAAGAGCAATTTTTAGAGCACAGTATTTTGGAATGATTTATCAATTTTGGTATTGGGCAAAAGCGCTGTCAGTATGGGAAAATGTCGCTATCCCACTTTATATTAACGGTTTAGGAAATATCGAATCCAAAGAAAAGGCGATCAAAGCATTAAAAGAGGTTAATATGGAAGCATACGCTGATAAAAAGCCAATGCAACTTTCTGGAGGTGAACAACAACGAGTTTGTTTAGCAAGAGCTCTGATAAATGACCCTAAAATAATTGTCGCAGATGAGCCTACAGGAAATCTTGATACACACAACGCCGATCAAGTAATGGAAATGTTTCAAGATTTGAATAAAAACTCAAAAAGAACAATTATTTTAGTTACGCACAACTTAAGTTATTTAAATTATGCAACAAAAAAAATATCAATGAGTGATGGAAAAATAACCACAGAAGAAAAAAATCAATCTCATGAAAGTGAATCCAAAAAATGAAACAAATCAAATATTCGGTTGTTATAAGAATTGCTTTTAAAAATTTATGGTCGCATAGGTTGCGAACAATTCTTACAGTAGCTGGAGTTACTATTGGTATTGCTTCAATAATATTTTTAGTATCTCTAGGTTATGGATTAGAAAAATTAGTCACAAGCCAAGTTGCGGATTTTGAGGCATTCACGACCATAGATGTACCTTCTGCAAATATCAGTACTTTCAAACTAAATCAAGAATCCATAGATAAAATTTCTTCATTTGGACACATTGCTGAAATTGCTCCAGTTACAAATCTTGCGGGAAGAATTAAAAAAGTAGAGCAATCATCTACGACAGAAACAATAATTGTAGGCGGGGGACAAAAATATTGGAAAATTGCCAGATTAGTCCCTGAAAGAGGAGCAATGCCAACTGGCAAAGATGAAATTAGTCTTAATCGTTCCGCATTGCTACTTATAGGTGAGGATGAAAATAAAATTATTGGCTCTCAAATAAGTCTTGATATAATCATACCCGCTAGTCTTCGCACTGATTCAAGCGATGGCCTTAAAGAAATAAAGGCGATACCACTTAAAGTTGTTGGAATATTAGAAGATGATAAATCTCCGATAGTATATACTTCTATTGATTTACTGCAAAGCCAAGACGTAACCAAATATTCATCTTTAAAAATCAAAATAGATGACAAAGAGAATATAAAATCAGTAAGAGAACAGTTAGAAAATATTGGTTTCTCAACTGAATATATTGGTGATACGGTTAATGAAATAACTCAAGTATTCTCGCTCTTTAGGATTATATTGGCCGCTTTTGGCTTAATTGCTTTAATAGTTGCGGCACTTGGAACATTTAACACTCTTACTATTAGTTTGTTGGAAAAAATTCAAGAAATTGGATTATTTAAAGCTCTTGGTATGAGGAATAAAGACGTCTACAAGCTATTTTTAGCAGAATCCTTTATTATTGGAATACTTGGAGGAATCTTAGGTTTAGTATTAGGATATCTTTCCGGTCATTGCATAAACATAATATTATCGTTTATGGCTGAAAAATCTAATGCTGAACCTATTAAAATGTTTATCACACCGTGGTTCTTTGCTATCGGCGTAGCAATGTTTTCAGTATTAGTTAGCTTTTTAACGGGATGGTACCCCTCAAAACGAGCTGTTAAGATTAACGCTCTCGATGCTTTGCGCTATGAATAATTTTATTGTTCAAATCTTTTACTAACAAACCAATAGCGGTAATGATGACACTATTTGCCAACCACAGATAAAATTTATTTGTGGGAATTTTTTCATTGATAATCTTCGATTGAGAAATATTTTTATAAAGATAGACGGAGTTATTTTCAGAAATTGAAATTTTTTCTAAAGGACGAAAATGCTCCTTTATATCCTCCGTGAGTCTAAAATCTCTATATCCCAAAAAGAAGAAATAATCAGTATTAAGATTATCGAGTGTAAGATTAAGAAGTAAAAATTTAGCAGTTGCAAGATCTTGAAGCATCCTATGATTTGCTTCTGGTTGTCGCATATTTTGAGATGAAAGATTTGTTTGTGCTGCTAAAAAATTTGCCACAGTATTTTGGTATGTTTTATTAACATTAGGATATTCCAGATCAAAAATATTTACTGCAGAAGCGATAGAGTCTCCTGGAGATGAATTTTTATTGATTGCATCAATAATTGATTTGTATCTTTGATCTAAGGTAGATTGGTTTGAATAATGAATTAAATTATTAACAGTAGTTTTTTCTAATCTTACAAAGAAAGAATTTTTTTCTGTACTAAAATATATACTTTGATAAATACTAAATAATGCAAACACCATTACAAAAAATCTTGATTTTTTGCTTTCCCAAATTTTACTAACTCCTATCCCGGCTAAGATAGCGGTTATCGCCAAAAGATGACCGTCTAACATTCTTACAGTAGCAAAAAACACAAGTATAATCATAACCAGACAAAAAATTAAAATTAGATATTTTTCTATGTTTTTCTTACAAAAAACACCAATACCTGCCAATAGCAATACCGATAAATTAAAGTAAAGATAATCTCTCCATTCTATTTTTGTATAACTAGAATCAAAATATTTAATATATTCCCAACCTCCCATAATAATATGCGCTAG
>CAZZBO010000014.1:0-14579 GCA_964652345.1 uncultured Candidatus Saccharibacteria bacterium
GGCCCTCCTTGGGCCATCCGTAAATGACCCTTGCGGGCCTTGCCCCACAATGAGGCGAGAATGATTGGCCACATTTGATTGTAACCAACTTTTTACCAGTATATACTTACAAGCAAAAAATTGGTTACAATCTATTTATTTATTGTTAAATATCATAGACTTTTTCACCTTCATTGTCAGCTTTTAAAAGCTGGATGCAGGCAAAGTTTTGGCCGGAAGATCTCGAATAAATTCGGGAAACATCCTTTCGGACACCGGGAAGGAGGGGCACGACCTAATAATAAATTACGAGGTCACTCTCCGCAGTTTCCAGCCAAAACTTTGCCAACACTACCGAAACTAATATACAAAAATTTCTTATTTATGATGATAACCGAATATACCATAAATCTGTTAATTTGTCAATATCAGAAACAAATATCGCACTGTAAAAATATACAAAAAAATATTTTTTGTCAACCATATAAAATGTCAATAATAGATGTCAAAATTTAAATCCAAAATCCTAATATCTAAATTCTAAATAAATCATAAATCCAAATATCTAAATCCGAAATACACTCTAAAATCATAAACAAGTTTTGAATTTTAAAAATTATAATTTAGGGATTATTTCGTTCGCCTCCGTCGGCTGACGGATGGCGAATTGATATTAATGCTTTATCTAAAGAAACTTCCCACGACCCTACGATCGAGGATCTAAATAGCGAAGCTTAGATATATCTTGAACTTATTTAACCTTTGGAGTAATTTTACTGCCATCTGGAGTATCCTCTACGAGATAACCATAGCTTTCAAGCTTTTTTCTTAATTCGTCCGCTTTTGTAAAGTCTTTATCTTGACGCGCCCGATCCCTAAGTTGTAATAACCTTTGAGTTTCCTCAGGTATCTCTTTTGAGATATATTTTAATCCAAGCAAATTTAAACATCTTTCTAGATCGACAAAAGAGATAATTGACAAATTTTGAATTAAAAAATTTATCGCTCCCGGAATATTAAGATCGTCAGATAAGATATCCAAAAATCTATCATAAAAATTTGTATCTTTTTTGCCTTGCCTAGTATATACCTTAATAATTTCCTGCCATATTTTTTGCCAATCCGAATACAAATCTTCTCGATAATTAAGCGGCTTACGGTAATGACTCGACAAAAGAAGAAGTCGCAATATCATAGGATCTTTGGATTTTAAGATATCTTTTAAGAATATACTGTTTCCCTGTGATTTACTCATTTTTTTACCATCAAGTGTAAGTAAACCGGTATGCAACCAGTAATACGCTAATTTAGACTCGTAAGCAGATTCAGATTGAGCGATTTCATTCTCATGATGAGGAAATACATGCTCTACAGCGCTACCATGAATATCAAAAGGTTGACCGAG
Source organism: uncultured Candidatus Saccharibacteria bacterium (assembly GCA_964652345.1). Taxonomy (GTDB): domain Bacteria; phylum Patescibacteriota; class UBA1384; order CAZZBO01; family CAZZBO01; genus CAZZBO01. The sequence continues at coordinate 1,385 of CAZZBO010000014.1, forward strand.
TAATTCCCTGCTCATGACGCTACATTCGATATGCCAACCGGGAGCGCCTTTTGACCAAGGACTATCATATGTTCGCATCCCAGAACCGCTAGCGGCTTTCCAAAGGGCAAAGTCAACCGAACTTCGTTTGTCTTGTTCCTCTTCAATACGCACTGCATTCTCCATATCTTCAGGTTTACGGTTGGAAAATTTACCATATTCAGGATATTTAGCCAATTCAAAATACACATTTCCCTGATTCGTAGTATATGCTACTCCTTTATCAAGAAGTATTTTTGTCATTTCTATGATTTGAGGTATATACTGGCTTGCTCTTGGTGTAAAATCTGGTTTTAGGTTCCCTATTTTCTCCATATCTTCGAAATGAGATTTTTCATAAAAAAGAGCAATCTCTTCTGGTGTTTTGTTTTCGAGCTTTGCTTGCTTTTCAAGCTTATCTTCTCCTGAATCAGAATCAGCTGAAAGGTGTCCGATATCGGTAATGTTTTGAACATATTTAACCTGATATCCACAAGCGATGAGCACTCGTTTTAAGATATCGAAAAATACATAAGTTCGAGCATGACCCAGATGATCAAAATTGTATACTGTCGGACCGCAAACATACATCCCAACTTCATTTAATCTGATGGGTTTAAATTCTTCTTTTTTTCTCGAAAATGTATTATATAAAATTAATTTCATAAATTTTATTCTTCATCCCCCATAAGTTCCTCTTCGGCTTCTTCTGCTTCTTTTAAATCTTCAAGACTGTATTTTTCGGGCTTAGCAGAATCATCAGGATTTGTACCCGTGTCTTCCTTTTTTTCTTCAGGCATACCATCATAAGCTTCGTCATCTTCTACTTTATTTTCTCCAGGAATCTCTTTGTGATCGGGTAGCATTTCCTGACCACAATTTGGACACTTTCCCTCGACTAGAGAACTACGTCCACACTCTGGGCATAAAAAACCTGTCGGTTTATCATCCGACTTTGAATTTTCTTCTGAACTGTCGTCATTTTCTAAAATGTCTTCATCTTGATTGATTGGTAAATCGCTTGGCACAATACCTCCTACTTAATTAAAAATGTTAAAATCAAAGCTGAAATAACAGGTTAAAAATTTAAAATAATAAATTTTGTTTTATGTTTTTGCACTTTGATTTTTTTAACTTTGCATTTTTAGAATTCTCTTCTGTTTTCTAAAGATTTTTCAAGAGTGATTTCGTCAATATACTCAAGATCACCACCCATCGGCAATCCTCGGGCAATACGGGTAACTTTTGGCTTTGATTTAATTTTATCAGACTTTTTTGCAACTTCAACTTGTTGGGAAACGAGCATAGCGGTTGCTTCCCCTTCTAAAGTTGGATTGGTGGCAAGAATTATTTCTTTGATTTCTTCTTTGTCTATTCGGGGAATAAGCTCACTAATACGCAATTTATCCGGCGTAATGTCATCAACCGGAGAAATTGCCCCTCCTAAAACGTGATAATAACCCCGAAAACCGGCTCGTTCAAGTGCCATTATATCAAGTGATTCTTCCACTACTGCCAAAATCCCTTTTTTCCGCTTTAAATCAGAACAAATTTTGCATATTGAATTATCTGAAATATTTCCACATTGTGAACAAAAAACCAAATTATGAGTAAGATCTTTGAGTGCATCAGAGAACGAAATAATGTCTTCCTTGGGTTGTTTTATTATATAAAAAGCAAGTCGGCTAGCGGTTTTTGGCCCGATGCCGGGAAGACGAGAAAACTCTTCAATTATTTTTTCAAGTGGTTTTGGAAACATATAGTAAATTTAAAGTTAAAAATCAAAATGCAAAATGACAGTGAATATAATAATAATATCAAATTAAATTCAAAAAAATTTTCATATTTACAAAGTTACTCCTGTATCATTTTGTATTTGGGGCCAGCGAATTAAATTGCGAAGGCCGTCTCTATGCCCCTAATAACCCCTATTCTGCCACGCATAATAAGTTATTACTTCTTCCATAAATCTGCGGAACTCATCTTGAATTATATTCAGGATTCAAACAGTCCTCAATTTATGGTAAGAAGATATTAAATTATTAATTTTTGCATTTTACATTTCTTTTCAAGATTGCCTGAAAATATTGATTTTGTCCAGTTTATTTTATTTAAAAATCTGCTATAAGTAAAATATCACTCAAAGGAGGTAAACGATTGAAAACGTTTGCATATTTATTTTGGGTACTAGGAGTAGCGCTTGCTGGCTTTACTCTTTTCTTTGCCTATTCAGGCAAGGAAGAATTTCTCTGGTATAGCGCAATATGTTTTTTCTTGTCTTGCGCTTGTTTGATCTTCGGAACATTTTGGTGGCAATTCAAGCCACAAAATAGCCCCCCTAAAGAAAACGAAGACGATAAGAGGATTCGTCTTTGAACATCTCACTGCGCCCTGTCAAAAAAATGACAGGGCTTTTGTTCTCTTGTAACTCACCCCAAGATACTGTTTTGCATATTAAGTATAATGCATCTGTATTTTTTTCTAATCCAAGAGTTAGCGGACTAAGTCCCTACTAGCACTATTAACTAAAAGTTTAAATGTAAAAATATTCAATGTAATGCTCATAAAGGAATGGTCCGAGACTTAATCTTCCTCCGAATCTTCTTCTTATTTTTTATAATCACATTTTGAGCATTTTACTTTCAAATTCTCTTTGATCAAAATATTTTTACATTCAGGACATTTTTCTTTTTGCGGTTCTCCCCAGAAAGCTGTTTTGCATTTTGGATAATTGGCGCAACCCCAAAAAGTTCGTCCTTTTTTTGTTCGTTTTTGAACCAGTTTTCCTCCGTCATTTGGACAGGGTACAGGAGCTTCAATCGTAACAGAATCCGTATATTTACAATCTGGATACCGAGTACATGCATAAAAAGCGCCAAAACGACTTTCTTTTAAAACTAATTCTCCTTTTTTACACTTAGGACATACCTTCCCCGAGTGTTTATCTTTTTCAACTCCTACTTTACCATTTTCCGTCTTTTCCACTAGAGGTCTAGTGTATTTACAGTTAGGAAAATCGCTACAAGCAATAAACTTGCCGAATCTGCCAAATTTAGAAACAAGTGGTTTTTTGCATTCAGGACACTTTTCATCAATTTCTTCAGACGTGTCAACTTTTTCCACTGATTTATTTTTTTCTTTTAAATTTTTGGAAAAAGGATCATAAAAGTCTGATATTACTTTTTGCCAATTTGTTTTTCCTTCAGCAATAGCATCCAGTTCATCTTCCATTTTCGCAGTAAATTCATAATCTACGATATTTGAAAAATGATCTTTTAATAGCCTTGTCACAATTCGTCCTACTTCTGTAGGTACCAAACTCTTTGATTCTTTACTTATATATTTACGATCTATTATGGTTGAAATAGTTGGGGCATAAGTTGAAGGTCGTCCTATGTCTCGTTTTTCCAACTCTTTTACCAAAGTCGCTTCAGTATATCTTCCGGATGGCTGAGTCTGTTTTTCTTCTAAATCAGATTTTTTTAGATCAACGGGCTCATCTTTTGTTACTTTTGGAAGTATTTGATATTGGTCTGTTTCTTCGTCTTTACCTTCTTCATAGAGCTTCAAAAACCCATCAAATACGATTTCTTGTCCTTTGGTCAGAAAAGTATATACTGTTTTTGTATCTGAACCAGTTTCTAATGATAGATATTTGATTTTAGCTGACTGCATTTGTGAAGCGAGAGCGCGTTTCCAAACAAGATCATATAATTTCCACAATTTTTCATCAATTTGATTTTTTATAGTTTGTGGCATAATGTTAAAATCAACTGGTCGTATTGCTTCATGAGCTTCTTGTGCTCGTTTGTTTTTTGCAGTATATACTTTTTGTTTTTCTGGAAGATAATTTTTCCCATATTGTTCAACTATTAAATTCCTCGCCTGCTTAATAGCGGATTGCGAGATAGTAACGGCATCAGTTCTCATATAAGTAATCAAAGCTTTTGTTTTGCCATTAATTTGCACCCCTTCATATAAATCTTGAGCTAAACGCATAGTTTGTTTGACTGAAAAATATAATTTTCTTGACGCTTCTTGTTGAAGAGTAGATGTTGTAAAAGGAGAAGCGGGATTTTTTTCTTTTTCCTCTGCTTTTATATCAAAAATTGAGAAATTTGCTTTTTGAATGTCCATATAATAAGTTTTTGCAATTTTTTGATCAGGAATTCTTATAATTGTTTTGCCGTTAACTTTACTCAAAATAGCTTCATATTCTTCATATTTTTTGGTTTTAAATATTGCTTTTAAATTCCAGTACTTATCTGGTTTAAATTTATCAATTTCATCTTCTCGTTCAACAATCAAACGCAAAGCGACTGATTGAACTCTTCCTGCGGATAATCCCGAATATACTTTTCTCCATAAAAAAGGAGACAGTTTATATCCCACTAACCTATCAAGAACACGTCTAGCTTGTTGTGCATTTACTAGATCCAGATTTATCTTTCGTCCATTTTTTATTGCACCTAAAATCGCTGATTTTGTAATCTCACTAAAAGTAATTCTTAAAACAGATTGTTTTGGCTTCAAAGCTTCAATCAAATGCCAAGCAATTGCTTCTCCTTCTCTATCCAGGTCAGTTGCCAATATCAATTCTTGTTTTTTATTTAGAGATTTTTTTAAATCGCTGATGATTTTTTTTGATTGAGGAGAAATTATATAATTTGGTTCAAAATTGTTTTTCAGATCAATACCTAATTCTTTGGTGGGCAAATCTCGCACATGACCAAAAGAGGCCTTGACTTCATAGTCAGAACCCAAGTATTGATTGATTGTTTTTGCCTTAGCTGGCGATTCAACAATAAAAAGATATTTACTCATAGAAGATAAATTTGACCGTTTCGGTTAATAATTAAGTTATTTATTTCCAGTTCTGTAAGAGAAATATTCACTTGCGCTATTTCTAGTTTACTGACTTCATAAAGCTTGTCAACTGACAGCCCTGGATTTTTTTTAACAAGTTGATAAAGAATCAAACATTCTTTTGAAAGTTTTGGCAATCTTTTTTCTTCTGACCTGCCTAAAAATTGATAATAATCCAAAAATGTGTTTGGGTCAATAAGCGGTATTGCTCCCTGATAGATTAATTCATTTGTGCCTTGACATGAATATGAATCGACTGATCCAGGAACAGCCCATACGTCTCTTCCCTGCTCCAAAGCAAGTTTGGCTGTTATAAGCGATCCTGATTTTTGAGCCGCTTCGATGACGATAGTGGCAAAGCAAAGACCAGACACAATACGGTTTCTTTCCGGAAAGTGCCATTTTTCAACTTCTGCATCAACTTCATATTCAGAAATCAAACATCCTCCACTTTGAATAATTTGATTAGCTAGAGTAAAATTTTGTTTCGGATATATATTATTAATCCCTGACCCCAACACTGCAATCGTTTTTCCTCCTGCGTCAATAGTATAACGATGCACCAAAGTATCAATTCCATATGCTAACCCAGAAACTGTAATTAGACCATTATTTACCAATAAAGGTATTAACCTTTTAATAAACTTTTCTCCATAAGGAGTATTCTTTCGCATTCCCACAATCGCTACTTTTAATCCTTCTGGAATAGCTCCTTTTACTGATAATTTCTTTGGCGGATTATATATTTCATTTAATATAGACGGATAATCGTCATCGGTTGACATTATTTTTGTAATTTTTTCCATAATTTAATGTTAACAGAATTTTTCAAATAGTTTAAAATACCAAAAAACCACCTTTTCAGGTGATTACTTGGTGCCCCTCTATCTTCCGACCCGCATTGCGTTTTACCGTTTCGTGTAAATTGGCTTTTATACGAAAGGTGCCGGAAGCAATAGAGAGAGTCCTGACGAGGATCGAGGAGGGGTGCGATCCATCATCAGGACTCTATCTATTATTTTTAGATAAAAAATATATACTATTTTATTCTTTCTAATATACTGCGCAATATAGCACAAAAAGCGACATTTGTCAAGTGATAAACTATAGTTAACAGATTCAATTTGAAATAAAATGAGATGTTAGTATATACTTTGTTTATTTTATTTCAATACCCATAGATCTAGCTGTTCCTGCAATGATTTTTTTTGCCTGTTCGATAGAATGAGCATTTAGATCATCTTTTTTTGTTTCTGCTATTTCAGTTAATTGAGCATCTGAAATTGATGCGATTTTATCTTTTTTAGGATTACTAGAACCCTTATCTTTACTTGTAGCTTTTATCAGTAAAGTTGCAGCAGGAGGACTTTTTAAGATAAAATCAAAACTTCGATCTTCATAAATAGTTACTACCGCAGGAATTATCGTATCCCCAAGCTCTCTTGTTTTTTCATTAAATTTAGAAACAAATTCGCCGATATTCATTCCATGTTGAGCCAAAGCGGGTCCTATCGGAGGCGCAGGGGTTGCTTTGCCTGCAGGAGCTTGAATTTTAACTATTGCTTTTATTTTTTTAATTTTTGCCATAAATATCTCCTTGGAGGAAGTTATTCACTTCCAATTTCCGACAAATTATCGGATGATTAGTTTTTTTCTCGAATGATAAAAATATACATCATTCAAGATAAAATAAATTGATTACACTTTCTTAACCTGCAAAAAATCAAGATTTACAGGAGTTTCTCGACCAAACATTGATACAGACACTTTGATCACACCCTTATCTTCATCTACTTCTGTAACTTTTCCTTCAAATCCTTTGAGTGGACCATCATTTATTCTTACTAAATCATCTTCACGCAAATTAACCTTATATTTTGGTTCTTCCACTCCCATTCGTTTCTTAATACGATCAATCTCTTCCTGATCCATAGGAGTAGGCCTTACTCCAAGTCCGATAAAACCAGTAACATTGGGGGTATTCCTTACAATATACCAAGAATAATCTGTTACTATCATATCGACTATAACATAGCCCGGAAATATTCTTTTTTCCACTATTTTTCTCTTGCCGTTTTTAATCTCTATCTGTTTTTCTTTTGGAACAATGACATCAAATATTTTGTCATTCATATTCAGTGTATCTATCCTTTGTTTCATACTTTCTGCAACTTGTTCCTCGTATCCTGCATAAGTATGTATAATATACCACCCTCTATCGCCTGTTTGTTTGCTGGTTTTATCCAATCCAAATCTGCTCTTTTTTGGCTTCTCTTCAGTATCTTGATCATCCTTTTGAGGTTTTATCTCTTCACCTAACTCTTCTGACTCTTTTTCGATAACTTCGTTTGATGCAATTTGTGTGTTTTTCTCTGCTTTGGTATTATTTTTTGTTTTTTTCTCTGGTTCCAAAACTTCCTCTGATTTTTGGTTCAGATTATTATTTGGGTTTTTCTCATCTAATTTTTGACTTGTATCTTCCATATTGTTTTTTATTGATTTTTTATAATAATTAATTGGACTATTTTTAATAAGATATAATCAAGCCCGCCCGCAATTGCCATCGTTATAACTATGGCAACAAGCACTATTGAAGTGTGCTTGATAAGGATTTTTCTTGAAAGCCAGTGCACCTTTGTCATTTCTTGATATGTTGTTAAAAAATAATCTTTTATTGCTTTCATTGCTTTTGATTATTTAAAATATTTTTTGGTTTTTTTAAATTGTCCTTGACTTTTTTATCTATTTTTTTGATTGATTTTTTATTTTCTTTTGTCTTTGGTTGAATTTTTTTGTCTTCTTTTGTTTTTGTTACTTGTATTTTTTTTATCTTTTCTGGTTGTATTATATGATTGCCAATACTGATAATTTTGACTTTAGTTAAATTTTGACGATGTCCCTTGGTTCTGCGATATCCTGTTTTATTTTTAAATTTAAAGACCCTCAATTTTGGAGATCTAAATTGAGCTATTATTTCACCTTTTACTTTTTGATCGTTCAATAAATCAGAAAAGTCTTTGACATCTCCGACATTTCCATTGATTTTTTGAATATCAATTATTTTACCAACCTTTACCATATATTGGCTGGATCCAGAAATTATTATTGCAGTTTCCATATTTGAATACAATTTATCATACTTTTATTAAGTTGTCAAAATTGATAGTTAGCTTTATCCTCCGATGCGCTGGCTATTTGTTCAACATAGACAATAAACAACATCAAGTTTAATAATGACTTAATCTATGTTATAAACATTTCTTCTTTTGATTTAAAATAAATGTTTTGCAAAATACCCAGCATAATGAACTTTGCTACTACTGCGCTACCTCCATAGCTCATAAAAGGTAAGGGTATACCTGTAACTGGAGCAATCCCAATATTCATGCCAATATTGATAAATACTTCCCACAGAAGCATTGCCCCAAATCCGGCAACGATCAATTGAGCGAAAGAATCATCAATAAAATTTGAAAGCATAAATATTCTGGCAATCAAAATCGCATATAAAAATAGTAAAAATATTGCACCTGCAAATCCTGTAGCTTCAGTATATCCTGCAAAAATAAAATCAGCGTGACTAACTGGCAGATAATTCATTTGCGACTGGCTTCCCTGTCCTAATCCCTGTCCCGTTAACCCTCCTGACCCAACTGCAATCATAGATTGAATAATATTATAACCAGACCCATAAGGATCGCTTGTAGGGTTTAAAAATGTTACCAAACGTTGTTTTTGAAAGTCCTTTAATCCAAAACTCCAAACCAGAGGAAGCGAAACAACAACAATCAAAAGGATTGATACTATGTATCTCCAATTTAATCTGGTAGTTATCAGTATCCCAGCTAAAGAAAATAAGATCACTGTCGTTGTCCCTAGATCTGGTTGTTTTAAAACTAGTAAAATAGGAGGTATAGCAAGAATTGCAATAATAATCAAATGATGTATTTTAATGCGATTTACTCTAGTCTCTAAAAATCGGGCCACTAAAATTATTAAAAATATTTTTAACAATTCACTTGGCTGAATCTGAAAAAAACCCAGATCGATCCATCTTGTTGCGCCGTAAACTTTTTTTCCAAAAAAACTAACAATCACCAACAAAATAATTGTAATCAAATACATAGGGAATGCTACAGTACGCCATGTTTTATAATCAATAAATCCAACTATAAAGTATAATATAAATCCAATAATAATAAAAAAACCCTGATTTCTAGTAAGAATTACACCTTCATAATTGTAAGTAATTGTATATATAGAAACCAAGCTGATCACTGACAATAAAAAAGCTGTTACCAAAAAAGTAGGATCAATTTTAGAAAATTTGATAAATTTTTTCATAAATTAAATTGTAGCACTATTTTGTTTTCGCCCAAACTTATCGTTTCCCCTTCATCGATTTTATTTACTAAAGTAATTTTTGAATAAGTAGCTTCTTCGATTTTTTTTATCTGATCACTTAATTCTGCAATATAACTGCCGGATAGTTTGATATTTGTGTTTTCTCCTGGTTTGAGTTTTTTATCTTTCCGTATAGTTTGAATCTTTCGAACTAATTCTGCTACATCGCCTTCTTTTTTTAGTTCGGGAGTTATTTGTAGATTCAAGTATGGCTGATCCGTAGATTTTTTTATAATTTTTTTGACATTTATTTCTTCAGCCAAAATAGTTTGTAACTCTTCTGACAATTGATATTTTTCATCTATAGTAAAACTAAAAAGCGGTTGTCTGACTTTGATACCCTCTTTTGCTCTAAGTCCTAAACCCATTGTCGCCAAATTACGAACCATCTCCATATTTTTGATAATTTCTTTATCATAATTTTCCTCATTTTTTGGGTATGACTCAAGATGAACGGATTTTTTGTCTGCTTTCATTGCTTGATAAACATATTCAGAGACAAATGGTACAAAGGGAGCTGATATTATCGCAGTATTAATAAGCACTGTTTTCAAAGTTTCAAAAAATTCTTTTTCTAATCTTTTTCTGTTTCGTCGTATATACCAATTTGTAAGATTATCCATAAATTCAGCGATTTCTCTACTTGCTGTAACCAAATCATACTTTTGCATTGATACATCTACCGAATCTATCAACTTTTGATTTAACGCCAAAATCCAACAATCGAGATCATTTTTTTTGCCTTTGACTTTGGCTAAATCAACATAAGTATTATAAAAATTTACAGTATTTTTCCAAGTAGCGATAAAGTTTCTCTCAATTTTTTTCAAATCATTTTCATCAAATTTTTTTAATTCAGCAGGTTGGTTTACAGTATAAAAATAAAAACGAAGAGTATCCGCAGAGTATTTCTCCATCATCTCCATAGGTAAAATAATATTTCCTCTAGATTTGCTCATTTTTTTACCATTTTTATCCAACACAAGTCCTAGGGTGATTACATTTTTGTAAGCAGGTCCCAACTCAAGCGCGGTTGAAATTGCCAAGAGTGTATAAAACCATCCTCTTGTTTGATCTATAGCTTCAGATATAAAATCAGCAGGGAATCTCCCTTCACTATACTCACCAGATCCGAAAGGCATAGCTCCTGAATCAAACCATACATCCAAAACTTCTGGAATTCGTTTCATTTTATTTTCACATTTTTCACATTTCAAGTAAATTTCATCTGTAAAAGGACGATGTAAATCTAGCTCTCCGATATGATTTGAAGGATAATTTTTATATTCTATTTCTCTAATTTCTCCATTTGAAAAATATGCCGGCTTGAAACTTTCATCTAAATTCAAGTTGTTCAGTATTGCTTCCATCATTTGTAGAGGATCTCCATGCGATACAATCACGATTGTCTTGTTTTGATATTTTTGATTGATTTCTTTGATAAAATCATACATCCTAATTCTTACATCTTTAAGCGATTCAGCTTCCGGCGGAGCATCTTTAAAACGATCTTTTTCAAAAGTAAAATACGCATGATACTCTTTGACTTTTTTGCCATTAAAAATTCCGCAATTAAGCTCCCTTAATCGTGTATCTTCCATAAGCTCGCTATTGCAAGTTTTGGCGATAAGCTCGGCAGTGTGTTTTGTCCTCAAATATGGTGAAGTATATACTATATCTACATTATAATCGACCAACTTATCAGCTACGACTTGCGCTTGTTTTATCCCTTTTACAGTCAAATCTGTTTTAATGCTACTTGGTTCAAATTCATTGTTTGCTATTAGATCTTTTGTGTTTGCTTGAGATTCTCCATGACGAACTAAGATAAAACGATTTTTATAAAATGCGTTTTCTCGCAAATCATCTAACTTGCCTATTACTTTTGTATGTTGGCAATTTTCACATTGCCAAATAGGAATCGGTGTACCCCAAAATCTTTCACGAGAGATCGCCCAATCTTTTAATTCTTCCAAAAAGTTGCCAAAACGACCATTTTTTATAAAATCTGGGATCCAATTGATTGTTTGGTTATTTTTTATCATCTCTTGTTTGATCTTACTCATCGCAATAAACCAAGATGGTTTCAATAAATAAACTAGAGGATTATCGCATCTCCAACAAAACGGATATGTATGTTTGATATTTTCTTGTTTATACAGCATTATACGTTTTTTTAGATCTTCCAATATATCTTTATCTGCTTCTTTGATAAACTTGCTCTTACCCGGAACATTAGCTTTAACATTTCCTCTGTTATCGATCGTAATCGGAGCTGAAAGATTAAACTCTTTGCTTAGATTAAAATCGTCCTCTCCAAATGCGGGAGCAATATGAACAATGCCTGTACCATCCTCAGTAGAAACAAAATCCGCAGGATAAATTTTAAAATCGTTTTTATTTGGCTCAAAAAATTTTTTTTCGACACTATACAATGGCTCATAGCTTTTGTACACTAGTTCGCTACCTTGAATTTCTTCAGTCTTTATTGATTCGATTTTTAACATTTGGCTTCGATTTTTTTCTAAAATATATACCTTATCATCAATAAAATGTTTTATATAAATTGCATCTGGTTTTATCGCAAGAGCTGTATTTGCCGGTAATGTCCATGGGGTCGTTGTCCAAACGATTAAATATACATTTGGCTCATTAGACAATTTAAAAGTGACATAAATAGAATTCTCAACAACATCGCGATATCCTTGAGCCACTTCATGACTCGACAAAGTAGTTTCACAATCCGGACAATGAGGCACAACTTTGTAATCCTTGTAAACCAAACTTTTGTTGTCTATTTTTCTCTCGGATATTTTTTTAAACACTTCCCAAAGTTTTGCAATATAATCAGCTTCATAAGTAATATAAGGTTTTTTCATATCCAGCCAAAATCCGAATCGTTTTGTTACTTCTTCCCATTCTTTTTTATAACCCCAAACAATCTCACGGCATTTTTGATTGAATTTTTCTATACCATATTTTTCTATTTCATTTTTTCCTGATAAATTTAGTTCTTTCGCAGTCTGTGTTTCTATAGGCAGTCCTTGTGTGTCCCAACCGGCTTTTCTTTTAACTCTATAACCCTTCATAGTAAAATATCTACAAACTGCGTCTTTGTAAGCTCTTGTCTCACAATGATGAATCCCGGGTCTGCCATTGGCAGATGGGGGTCCTTCATAAAAAATATAGTCTTTTTGTTTGTTTTCTAAAGTCTTTGAAAAAATATCTTCCTTTTCCCAAAAATCCAAAATTTCTTTTTCGCTCATTATCAATATTATAACAGAGAAAAAAAAGGAAGCAAGAATAAATAATTACTAATTTATTAGTTATAAATTAAATAGTTATACCCTCGAATTTGCTATCGCAAATTGAAGGGTATAGTTATAAGGTAATAAATAAAAATAAAAAAGTTTGAATATTTATCATCTTGAATTTGCTATCGCAAATTGGAAGGGATGAGTTTAAGATACAAAAATTAAAAAATTTATTATTGAAAAAACAGGAACTTATACCAAAATACTACCTTCAAGTTAAAAAAGCATAAATAAATTAAAATATTTTCTTATTCTTGATTTCGGGGCATTGCTTCTGTGGCAATTGTCAAAATCGATTTTTCGTAATCTCGTACATTGGAATTGTTCCAATTTTGACTTGCGACAGTAAATGAAAATTCAAGACGAACGGGATAGTTTTCACTCTGGTAAAGAGTTAGTTTATTTATTTGAACTAGTGATGAAGTAAATTCTTTGAATTCTGAAGGACTGTTACTGATATCAGATCCAGAAATTTCAGCAACACTATCGCTTAATCCATATGAATATTCTTTATAACCAACATTCTTGTATGTTCCTTGGATAATATTCGGTGTAAAACGATAAGCTTTCACTTTGTCTTTTAAAGCTATAAA
>CAZZBO010000014.1:14679-19340 GCA_964652345.1 uncultured Candidatus Saccharibacteria bacterium
TTATTGATTTTTCCATATCCGCATTTCTGATGTCGTTGGTGATTGTATCAACCAAAAGACGGGCGTTTTGATTAACCTCAAGCTGGGCATTAACAGTAGCGCGATATTTGACAATTTGAGCAAATCCCGCTGCGGCAATAGTAATCACAGATACAAAAATTATTGAAGAAATTAACATTTCAATAAAAGTATAACCGTTTTGCTTTTGATCAAGAGCCAAATTGACCAATCTGTCCGCTTCTTTATTTTGTGATCTTAAAACATGTTTGAAAATAATATTTAAATTATGCCTATAAATTATTTGATGGATTTTTTGATTTATTTTCTTTAGCTTCTCGTTTTTTATTTTGTATTGCCCGTTAAGTTGCTTTACGACAAGCTCCGAATCCAAAAACCACTCAATCTGTTTATCTTGAAAGTTATTTAAGCTCGTGATTTTTTCAAGAGCTTTTTCTACCGCGATATATTCCGCCTGATTGTTAGTGCAAATACCGATTCGTTCACTGATAGTGATTTTTTCTCCGCCGATTATTATCACAGCTCCGACTGCTCCCTCGCCCGGATTTCCCCTACTTCCGCCGTCAGTATATATTTGCCAATTTTTTGTAATTTTATTATTTATCATTGTTGCGTTATCCCGCCGAGATTTCCATACAAAACATAATTCGCTTGGTTAATAAGTTGCCCGCTTCGACGATCAATTTTCGATTCGGTTCTGGTTGTTACTCTACCGTATTCCGTTTCAGCGATGATAGTTGTAATTCCGGAATCAATAATACTTGGTTGTGAGGGATTCGAAAAAGTAAATATTATCGATGATTTGTTATTAAGTTCACTTCCTTCATCCGGCCATGGATTAGTATCTATCTTTTTAAAAATCGGGGTTATTATTATTTCACTTGCATCTGCAGGAATGTATATGGAATTAGAAATATCGACATCAAGAGATATTCCATCTAAAACATCTTTTTTTAAATTAGAACCATCTGTTTTTATTATACTATAATTAAAATCAACATTAACATTGTCCGGAGTTAGATCGTTTTTTAAATCGCTTCTTTTAAACACAATTTCCAAAGTTTGTTGGTCCGATGAAACAGGAAGAGCTAATTTTATTGAATCGCCATTGTAAAGTGTTATATCTCTTGAACTGTTTTGAAAAAAATATGCAATGATTTTTGTAGTGATGTTGGCATCGGTTGTATTTAAAAGTTCTTTGTTTGTTGTGGATTCACAGGGATTTAATTTATTTTGAGTCAATAAACTTTTTATTTCATTGCTAATTTTATCCAAATAAATATTATCAGAATCTAGATCTATTGGACTAGCTTCATAACACGCAAGTGAAAAAAATGACGGATTATAATTATACGCCCGAAGGGCAAATTCCGTAGCGGCTTGATTGGCATAAGTGGAAGTATTTGATTCATCGTAGCTTGACACTTGATTGAAGTCGCTTAAGGCGAATACGGCAATCAAAAGAGTCAAACCGACTGCCACCGTTCCGAAAAGCATAGTAATAATAATCGCCGAACCCTTATTTTTGTAATTGTTTTTATTAGTTATCATTATTACGGCTTTTCCAATCCGTTAATATTAAACTTTGCTGAACATAATTTTTGTCATTTGCCAGTTGACCTTCCTCGACCCAACTGACTCGAACATATATTCTTTTTGCGACAACTGCATTCTTTCCTTCAGGAGGAATGGAAAACGGAAAGTTATACAAATCATTTTTCTTCGCATCTTCTGCTGTAATGTTTTTAATTTCAATCCTGCGATGAAAAGTTAATGAAGCTCCAGCAGAATTATAGGAAATCTTAGGAACTCCTTTTGAATCATACACATAATATATTTCATCGTTTTTATCTTGAACTTGAAATTGTATTAATTCACCTTTGAAAATATTATTATCTTGATGCAAAACATATGTTTCTTCAATTGCCGGCAATCCTGAACTAAATTTTTCAGATGTATTAGCTGAACCCTCGAGATTGGTATTTGCGTCGCCATCTGTATAAGCTCGATCTCGAATAGCCACCACTTCTTCCAATGCTTGATTAGCAAGATTATAAGCAATAAGTTTTTTTTGGCTAAAATTTAGTCTGTTGATACTGGTTTTTGCCAATATTACTCCCGCGCCAAGAAGGGCGGCAAGCATCAAGCTGGCGACTAATACTTCGATGATTCCAAATCCTTGTTGTGAATTTGTGATTTTTTTCATCATTGTGGATATTTTTCCAATTTAACCAGTCCGCTTAATACATTGATTAAAATTTTAACGCATCCGTCAATTTGTTGGCACTGGCTTCCCAAAGTTTTATTTTTAGGGACTAAGTAACGGTCAAAAGTTGATTTATCTAAAGTTTGGCTTGCTTCAAAACCTGATTGTACCTTATTTTCTTCTTCCTGAGAGTTGTTATAAACTGTAATACTTCCTGTCTTTATATCAAAGCCCATTAAAAATCCATTGTTTAATAAAAAATTATTTTCTTTTGCATCATCATTTAATGAAACCAATTTCCAATCGCTATCGATACTTCTTGAATTAATACTTGCTTTAGGAATTTGATTAATTTCTTCTACTTGTTTCACAGAATAAGAATCGTTTAATATTTCCACTTGAATTTTTTTTGTATCTTTATTAAGTGGAGATTTCAAGTTGTCCGGAGCGATTGCATAGGTTCGGGCGGATTGAATATCCTGAATAATTTGTTGAGCGATCAAAAATCCGTCTTGACGATTTTTATAATTATCGAATGTCGGTATAAAAAGAGCAATCAAAATAGACATAATCGCTATTGAAACCATAAGCTCTATTAAAGTAAACCCGTTTTTTTCTTTTATAAAAACCCTCCTATAAATGTATTATATATCAAAAATCACAATTTCAAAATCTTGTACATTATTAAATCCTATATAATCAAAATAAAAAGCACTAATAAATATGACCTTTCATCAATTTAAAAAAATAATCATAAAGTAAAATAAAAAAAATTAATTAAAAAAGAAATTTTCAAACAACTTCATCAGGTCTTGAGCATAAAAAATGGAGATATAAAATCCTAAGATTAAAAAGGGTCCGAAAGCGACTTTTGATTTCATTCCCGCTTTTTTAAATATCATCAATATTATTCCAAATATCGCTCCGAAAACAAAACTAGAATAAAGACCGACTATGCCGGCTTTAAAACCAAGTAGCCATCCTAAAATCGGGGCAAGCTTCAAATCTGCATAACCCATCCACTTTCCGCCTGAAGGTAACACCAATACTCCAATAACCGCTATATATATACCAAAACCAAATAAACGATTTTGTAGATCCGGATTTAAAAAAGTTATCCACAGGGCAGGAATTAAACTTACAATAAGAAAATAATCAGGAATAATTAAAGTTTCAAGATCAACTACTACGATGCTGATGAAAAATATGGCTAAAAGCGCATTTGCCAAAAATAGCGGAGTTAATCCGTAATTCATAAACAATATTACAAAAATCAAAGAAGTAATGATTTCAAGAATCGGATATTTGATACTGATTGAATCTTGGCAATGACGACATTTTCCTCGCATCATTAAAAAACTAAAAATAGGGATCAGTTCAATCCAAGATAAATTATGTTTGCATTTCGGACAACATGATCTGCCAAAAAGTATAGATCGCCAATCGCTTAATTTTCTTGAAGAAATTACAGATATTAAAGAACCGCATAAAAGCCCGAAAATAAACACAAGAATGAGAGGTAAATTTTCGAAAAACATAATTATATTATAAGGTGGATGGATAAAAAAGAAAAGTCAATAAATTAATTATATATTTAACTTGTTTGAAAAGTTTAAATTAGAGAAGAAATCAAATAATTTTGAGCGAAATTTAATAAAATTGAGTGAAGATTAATAAAAATTAGAGCTTGGGGATATTGGAAGAGTCATTTTTTTCAAGATTCATAAGAGTACCGCTTTTGGAACCATAAATTGGATAATCATTTTCCGCAGAAGAAAGACCGGCAAAAATTGACCATTCCGTGTCTTTATTTTGTCGGATATAACAGTAGCCAATTTCGGAAATATCGGATTGATCATTACAAACTTGGGAGGTTTGATTTGGACGAGTCGGGATTGAGCCAGTACGGGTAAAGATTTCTTTTAGTGTTGCGCCATAATCATCTTGTTCATCTGATAAAGGATTCGTGCTATCAACCGTTTTGGCACTTTGTGTAACAGGAGCTTTTTTAGAAGTGAGAGTAAGATAACTAACAAAGGATTGATTGAGGTTATCAATATCCGCCTTGATTTTGGCATTGTATCCCCTTTCCCGTGAATTAAGAACAGAAATTGTGATAATACTTGCCAGTACTCCAACAATCATTACTGAAACAACAAGCTCTATCAATGTAAACCCATTACTTTTTCTCATATTTTTATTATATCGAGTTATATTTTTTATGCAAAATTTTAAATACTCCTGAATATTTTATTAATCGATTTAAGATATTTTATGGTTCAAATGCTTTTTATTTTTTATTTTTTTTCATAAATATTACTTTATTTCTGATATTGATTATTTATATATTTCTTTATCTCAGAAACATTTGATTTTTTTTGATTATTTGTATTTTTATTAGTTTAAAATAATAACTTGATTTCCCTGCGGTCTTGCC